>DASXUT010000160.1 GCA_036504675.1 Bacillota bacterium
CCAGTCCCATCATGTCCTCGTAAGAGTAGGCCGAGGACATCATCTCGTCGAGGTCCTTGTATCCAAGCTGTTTGGGGATCTCCGTCTCCAGGCGGGTCTTCGGCCCGCACCGCTCGAGGGACTTGAAGGCCCAGTGCATGGCGTCGCGGACGATGTCGGCGGCCCCGCCTCGGTTGCCGGTCTCGTAACCCATGGCGTGGAGGACGGCCTGCCGTCCGTCGCGGCTGCGGGCGGCCGAGTTCGACCCGCTGCCCGAGATGGAGACGGCGCCCCAGCCGGAGCGCGTCCCCCCGCGTAGGCCGACCCAGGTGTCGTTGAGGACCCTGAACGGCACCGCCCCGAAGAGACCCCGCGAACCCCGCTCGAGCTCTTCGAAGTCCACCGGTCGGTCGGCCCCGGCCAACCCGAGGGCGGCGAAGGCGAGGTCCGACAGCCGCCAGCCGGCCGCGGCGCAGGCCGCCTCGACCGCCACGCGGACGGACTTCATGGCCGCGTCCAGTCCGATCAGTTGATAATTGCCGGCGCCGGACTGTCCCCGGCCCATGAGGCCGCCCTCATCATCGCCGACGACGGCCAGGGTCTTCGTGGCCCCGCCGTCGACGCCAAGCAGAAAGGCCATTCGGATCATCTCCCGAGGAAGGTTTGTGAGTAACGATGCGGAACATCCCTGTAGCTGGATCCCGAGACCAAGCTGCGAGGGGGTTCGAACGTTGACTGAGGAGGGGCGCACGCCGCCCGCCGGTCCGGACGATCAAACCGGCTCTGCCGTTCTGCTCACCGGGGGCAACGAGGGCATCGGCTATCACCTGACGAAGTCGCTCCTGGAGTCGGGGCATCGAGTCGCGGTGGTCGACCTCAATGACTCCAACCTGGACGCTCTGGCCGGGGCTTTCCCCGATCGGCTGATGGTCATCCGGGCCGACGTGACCTCAGACGAGCAAGTCGCCGGAGCGGTGCAGACCGTCCTCTCAGCCTGGGGCTCCATCGACGTCGTCGTCAACAACGCCTGCCTGGCCAGGTTCGCCCGGTTCGAGGACCGGACGCCCGAAGACATCCGGCGGGAGTTCGAGGTCAACTACTTCGGCTACCTCAGGGTCATCGCCGCCGTACTGCCGTCGATGAAGGCGAGGGGGAAGGGGGTCATTCACAACGTCAGCTCCGGCGTGGGGTTATCTGGTTTCCCGGGGATTGTCGGCTATGCCTCGACCAAGGGGGCCATCGAGGCGATGACCCGGACCCTGGCCATTGAGTTTGAGCCCTATGGGATCAGGGTGAACCTGATCCACCCGCCCTTGACCAACACCAAGTCGGCCGCTCCCCTCGGCATCCCGCCGCAGATGATGGCCGACCCGGCGGCGGTCGGGCGAAAGTTGGCCCGGAAGATTGGTTCGACTAAGGCGGTGATCACCCCGGACCTGTCGGCCGGTCTCGGCCTGGCGATGATGCGCCTGTTCCCGGGGGCCTTCGGTCGCCTCCTGGGCAAGGCCGCGGCCAGGGCGAGGGACTCGCGGGAGGGTGGGGTGGGCCATCGCGGCTCGGAGGGCGGGGCCGGCTCTCCAGACTAGCCTCTCTCTTCCAGGCTCAAGGCCCCGGTCGGGCACTCCCTGACGACCCGCCCGCGGCCGCACCGCAGAAGGCAGACCCACTTGCTCACGCCTTCGTCCCCTCTGGCCTAGCTGATCTCGGCGTCCACGTTGACATGCAGGTGGATCGGGGTCAGGACCTTGAAGGCCTCGGCCTTTTCCATCGTCGGCGCGGGTCCTCCCAGTTCGGTCGCCTTCTTCCTGGCAGCCTCGGCGTTCTCTCTGGCCTTGACATCGAAGTAGAGAGAGAACATGGCCAGGGTGTTCTCATTGAACTGGCTCTCGTGGGTCTTGATGGCGGCCAGCTTCTGGTCCCAGGTCTGGTCGACATCGACGAAAGTGTTCGGCTTGGCCGTGAAGTAGAAGGCCACGGTCCCCACGTCGTGCCCCTTGGTTCGCGGGCCGCGGGACTCCTCGGTGGGGAAACCGGCGAACAGGATGGCCTCGGCCGCGACCAGGCCGACGGCTCGGTGGTCGGGGTGGGCCTCGTAGGGCAACCAGGGGTCGGGGAGGAGGACGGCCTGGGGTCGATGCTCCCGGATCAGGTCCATCAGGTGTTCCCGCAATTCCATCGGGGGGAAGGCGCCGGCGTCCGGGTAGCCCAGCCAGATCAGGTCGGTCACGCCCAGCCCCGCGGCGGCCCGCTCTTGCTCGCCGCGCCTGATGGCGGCCACCTTGGCCCGGGTTGTGGTCAGGTCGATGCTGCCCAGGCCGCCGTCGGTGACCGTCACGTAGGTCACGTGGGCTCCGGCTTTGACCAGCTTGGCGACGGTTGCCCCGGCGCCGATCTCGAGATCGTCGGGGTGCGGCTGGATGCACAGGACTTCCCGAGCCGCTTCCAGGTCGGGGATGGGGATGAGGTCTTTGGCTAACACGGTGGCCACCTCCAAGGACAGGCGATTCTTCACCGGAGGGCGGTTTCCTCCGGAGGTTTTCCGGTTGCGGAGGCGAATCTAGGGACCGGACCCACAATTGGGGAAGGGAAGTGAGCGCTTGAGTAAGGGGCAGAAGATCCTGTACAGCCTGGGTTCCTTGGGCGCCGGCCTGCCCGCCGCCGCCGTCAGCGGCTTTCTCCTATTCTTCTACGTTGATCAGTTGAAGATGTCGCCCGCCCTCTTTGGGCTCGGGATGGTCATCTACAGCATCTGGAACGCCATCAATGACCCGCTGGCCGGGCAGATCTCCGACAATACCCGGTCGAAATGGGGCCGGCGGATTCCCTACATCCGCTTTCTCATGATCCCCCTGGCCATCTCCTTCACCCTCCTGTGGACGCCCCCCTTCGTCACCGCCGTAGGTCACGAGATGGGCATGTTCATCTACTTCTTGGTGGTCCTGTTCTTCTACGACGGTCTTTATACGTTCGTCATCCTCAACTGGACCGCTCTCTTCCCGGAGATGTTCCCGGGCCTCAAGGAGAGGGCTCAGGTCTCGGCCTGGCGGCAGGCCTTCGGGATCTTCGGCAACATCGTCGGGGTGTCCATCCCGCCGCTCCTCTACCCGGTCATCGGCTGGTTCGGGATGGGCCTGGCCTACGCCCTGCTGACCCTCATCGCCCTGGCCCTCTCGCTGCGGGGCTCAAAGGAGAACCCGGCTTTCGCCACCAAGGAAGGCCTGGCCCTCTGGCCGGCTCTCGTGGCCACGCTGGCCAACCGCTCCTTCCTGACCCTCGTCCTGGCCGACTTCCTGTGGCAGTTCAGCTTCGGGATCATCCTGGCCGTGCTGCCGTTCTTCGCCAAGTACGTCCTCCACATCGCCGGGCTCCAGCAGACCCTCCTCAGCGGGATCATCTTCATCATCGTCATCCCGATGGTCTTCGTCTGGGGCGGCCTTTCCGCCAAGTGGGGGGCGAGGAACACGGTGATGATCTCCTCGGCCGCTTTCGGCCTCACTCTGATCCCCCTCGGGCTGGCCTCCTCGGTCAGCTGGGCGTACGCCTTCGCCGTCGTCGTCGGCCTGGCCCTGGCCGGGCTGATCCTCCTGATCGACCCGCTCATCGCCGACGTGGTCGACGAAGACGAGGTCCGGACCGGGCGGCGCCGCGAGGGGATGTATTTCGGGATCAACGGCTTCATGGTCCGACTGAGCATCGCCTTCCAGGGCTTGATGGTCACCGGGGTGATGGCCGCCACCGGCTACGACGCCAACGCCGCCGCCCAGGTCCCTTCGGCCATCGCCGGCTTCAGAGCCCTGTTGATCGGCGCCCCCATCGCCGCCCTGGCCCTGGCCCTGGTGCTGATGTCAATCTACCCGTTGCACGGGAAGCGCCTGGCCGAGGTCCGCGCGACCCTGGCCGAGAGGCGAGGGACCGCCAAGAGCTGACCACCTGGGGACCAGTTCAGCCCCCCTTCTGCCATGCCGGAGGGGGGCTTTGACGTTCATGCCCGTCTGGTCCGTGCCGACAAAAGCCGGCATACTGTGACACAAAACGACAGTCAGGTCTCAATTCAGGAGTTCCGAGCAGCCGATCATGGGTGTCTGGTTTGGCGGCACTTCGGGTACAAAACCAACCCTCTGGGAGGATTCACTCTAGCATGGTTGAAATACTCCCATGGATGCTGTGCCGTGGGAAGGGGGAATGGGCTTTGCCGTTCTTCGGCCCTACGTCTGGGCCGGGTGCCTTCGTAGTCCATTTTCGCCAAGATCCCATTCGAGACTTCGGCGTGTTTGCGAAGGCATATGGGCTGGCGGCCTCCAACCTTGCGCAGGCCCTGCTTGCGCGGGCCAATTGGCCAGACCACGACGCATACCCGGTGGTCTTCTTATACCGCCATTCCTTCGAACTGCACCTGAAAAACGTAATAAGCAAAGGAAGCCGTCTCGCCACTTATCGGGATGAGACTGGAATCCATCAAAGGATGGTCTATTCTCACGACCTTGATGAGCTAATGTCGGTTTCTAGGGCCATGCTACACGCTGCATTTCCAGATGATGCCGGTCTGTCCTCGGTCCTGACCGACATCGATGCTATTGCCAGGGAGTTCGTTGAGATTGACGCAAGCTCATTAACATTCAGATATCCCACCGATAGAAAAGGAGAAAGCCCCGGTCCTGCCCTCCGTCTCGGTCTGGACCGTATCACAAGAACCATGGACACCGCTCTCGAAGCACTCGACGCTATAGATTTCGGGCTTGATCTAGAGACCGATAGGGCGAAAGAACTGCGTGGGATTCTGGAGTCCTTCCTGTCAAGGTAGACCCCGCCCCTTCCGGGACTGTGTTTTCAGCAACTGCACTCTGAAGGTGACATCTATGCTGGACAGGGCGCGAAAAATCCTGTGGGCAAGATCTGGCAATAGGTGCGCGGTGTGCCGGAGTGAGTTGGTGATTGATGCCACGCCCAAAGAACCCGATACGGTCGTGGGCGACGAGTGCCACATCGTCTCGGCGAAGGGAAGGGGGCCAAGGTACGATCCTTCATTTCCCCCTGAACTTCTGGACGAGCCAGAAAACCTTGTTCTTCTATGCAGGGTCCACCATAAGATGGTTGACGACCAGCCCCAAACCTACACATCTGAGTATCTCCGCCGGACAAAGTCAGAACACGAAAAGTGGGTCTCTTCAGTTCTTGCGGGGAGCAAACAGCCACCAGTTCGGCTCCGTCTGGTCAAAGACAGTGCTGCCATTCGCCTTGTCCGCTTGACCACAGGACAGGAGTTGGTGAGCATCATCGGCGATTCGTATGCTTTCTCATTCGACTATGATGAGCCTATGTCGAATGATGAAATGGAACTTATCAGTGAGTTCCTCCAAGCTGCCCAAGACTGGGGTGATATCTGGGATGAGCTTGAGGCAGGCGCTCGCGTGAAAGTAGCCTTCGAAATGGGGCAGACGATTCAGGAGTTGGACCGGGCCGGGTTCTGGGTTTTCGGCGGGCGGGAGGTTCAACGGCTGGAAGGTGGGGTGGGGAGCCCATCCCCATGGCCTGTGGCCATTCTCCGCGTCGTGCGCTCCACCAATCCCGAGACTGTTGAGGAGCATCGACAGACCGAAACCTGAGCCAGGTGGCAACGGCAAGTCCTGCTTCTTGGGGCGAAGTTTCCCAATCCGTCCACACACTCAGGGAGGCGTATCGACATGATGACCGGCCAGGACTACCGCCAGTCGATCCTGCGTCTCAAGCCCAAGGCCTACATGTTTGGGCGGGAGATCGAGGACCTCGGCGCCTATGGCTTTACCGACGCCAACCTGCGAGGGATCGCCGAGACCTACGACATGGCCAGAGACCCCGCTCTCGAGCCACTCTTCGTCACCACGTCCCACCTCAGCGGGCGGCCGATCAGCCGCTACACCCACATCCACCAGTCATCCGAGGATCTGATGGCCCGGATCAAGGTGGCCCGCCAGGTCTGCCGGCGGACCGGCGTCTGTCTCGGACGGTGTGGCGCCGACTCGCTCAACGCCCTCTGGGCGACCACCTACGACATCGACGCGAAGCTGGGCACCGAGTATCATCGGCGGTTCAAGGACTTCCTGCGGCGGGTTCAGGACGAGGACCTCGTCACCACCCTGGCCCTCACCGACCCCAAGGGCGACCGCGGCCTGAGGGCGGCTCAACAGCCGGACCGCGACGCCTACGTCCGCATCGTCGAGCGAAGGCCCGACGGCATCGTCGTCAGGGGGGCCAAGGCGATGATTGCCGGGGCCACCGCGGCCCATGAGATCCTGGTTCACCCCGGTACCGGTTTCGGGTCAGACGAGGCGGACTACGCCGTCGCCTTCGCCATCCCCAACCACACTCCAGGCCTCTACCACGTGGTCGACCGGCAGGCGTCCGACGAGCGGAAGAACGAGCCATCCTGGGACCAGGGCAATGTCCGCTATGGCTCCCTTGAGGCCCTGATCGTCTTCGACGATGTCTTCGTCCCTAACGAGCGGGTCTTCATGGCCGGCGAGGCCGAGTTCGCCGCCGACTGCGTCGGCCGTTTCGCCCTCCTCCACCGGGTGGTCCTGGCCGGCTGCCTGGCCGGCTGCGGCGACGTCCTGACCGGGGCGACGGCCCTGGTCGCCGAGGCCAACGGCCTGGCCAAGCCGATGCGGGACCAGCTGGCCGAGATGACCTACTATTCCGAGGCCCTTTATGCCGGAGCCCTCGGGGCCTGCAGCCAACCGCAGAAGACGGCCTCGGGGGCGGTCTTCCCGGATCCGCTGCTGGCCAACGTATCCAAGTGGCACATCTCCTGGATGCCCTACGAAATCCAGAAGCGGGCCGAGGAGGTCACCGGCGGCAGCCTCGCCTGCATGCCCTCCCAGGCCGACCTGGAAAGCGAAGCGGTCGGCCCGGCCGTCCGCAAGTACCTGCAGGGAACGGCGGCCGTACCCGTCGAGGCCAGGATGCGGGCCATCCGGCTGGTCGAGAATCTGGTCGCCGGGCCAGGACGGCTGGGGTCGCTGTGCATGCACGGGGCCGGTTCGCCGGCCGCCGCTCGGATCACGGTCAGGGCCCTGTCGGACATCGAAAAGAAGAAGGGCCTGGCCAAGCACCTGGCCGGGCTGGACGGGTGAGCGAGCGAATGGGGTGGGCACCGGCCATGACGACCGAGGCCGGTCCCCTCACCGTCGCCGGCCTCACGATCGAGCCCGGGCGGGCCGCCGCCGGCTGGCTGCCGGTTGAGGGGCTCCCCGACCAGCGCCTGCCGCTGATGGTCAGCAATGGGGCCGGGCCCGGCCCACGGCTCGGCGTCACCGCGGGGATGCACGCGGCCGAGTATTGCGGGATCGAGGCGGCCACCCGGCTGACAAGGATGATCGACCCCACAGAACTCGCGGGGTCGATCGTGGTCGTGCCCATTGTCAACTTCGCCGGGTTCTGCCGGCGGACCGAGTACGTCTCGCCTCTGGACGGCCACGACCTGCACGCCGCCTTTCCCGGGCGGGACGACGGCCTGCCCTCGGAGCGGGTGGCGGCGACCATCGTCCGCCACGTCATCGCCCCGGCCGCCGCCTACCTCGACCTGCACGGCGGGGATCTGACCGAAGCCCTGGCGCCCTTCACCATTTACGACCGGGCCGCCGACCCGGCCATCGCCGCCGCCTCAAGGGCCCTCGGTGAGGTCTATGACTTCGGCTTCATCGCCTCCTCGACCATGGACGGGGCGCCCTACGCCCATGCCTCCCGGACAGGCAAGCCGGCCATCATCGCTGAGGCCGGCCAGCAAGGGATCTATGACGAAGCGGTCGTCCAGGGGCACCTGGCCGGGCTTCAGAACGTCCTCCGCCGTCTGGGGATGCTGCCGGGCGAACCGGTCAAGCGGCGGGAGACCGAAGACGCCGGAGAGCTGCTCTGGATCCGCTCCGAGGCGGAAGGGACCTTCCACCCTCGGGTGCGGGTGGGGGAGAGGGTGAACAGCGGTCACCTTCTGGCGGAGACGCGGGACTTCTTTGGCCGGCCGACCGGCGAGATCCGGGCCCCCGCCGACGCCCTGGTCCTCTGGATGATGACGGCCCTGGCCATGCCCAAGGGGGTCACCCTGGTGGGGATGGGGGTGCCCGGATTCAACCCACGGACCCGGACTCAGCCCACGGGGGTCCAGCAGTTGTAGGGCGGACACAAGACCCTGGCCGGATGGCGGGCGGACGCCGCCGAGACCCTGATCTTTTCCGGATCGACCGGTTCGATGAAGATGACGTGGTCCCAGTGGACCGGGATGAACAGGCCGGGCTTGAGCCGGTCGATGACCGTCCCAACGTCCTCGGGGCCGGGGATCTCCTGGGTGGGCTCCTTGGTGACGGGGTGGTGGAGCCTGCCGGCGATGTTGACCACAGCCACGTCCACCGGGCCTTCCGGCAAGGCGGGTAGACGATTATCACCGCTGACGTAGATAAGGACGGACTCGCTGCCGGAGCCCGCACCCTGGAACCTGATGAACATCCCCAGCATCGGACCGCCACAAGGCATCACCCCGTAGCGGTCGGGTCGGCCGGCCAGCTTGGCCGCCGCGCGGGAGCCTTCCTCGCCGGTCAGCCAGTGCTCGCCGGCTCGGGGGACGAGGCGAAGCGGGGCGGTCTCGCCCGGGTCTGCGGTCAGGCCCGGGAGGGCATAGCCCAGCCCGGCGATGAGGGGCACGCTCCGCTCGGGCGGCACCCCGCAGAGCTCACGGATGACCGCGATGGCCTCCGGGGAACCGCCGAAGCGGCAGGCCGGCCTGGCCACGGCGATCCGTTTAATCGTCTCCGGGTCGAAATGGTCGAAGTGCCCGTGGGTTATGAGGACCACATCTGGAGGGAACTCGGTCAGGTACTCCCGGAATTCCGGCGCCTTCGGGTTCGGCGAGTACCAGGGTCCATAGTCGCCGGCCCGGGAGAACACCGGGTCAACAGCGACCACGGGTCCATCGGATCCGCCGAACCGCAGGCTGATGCTGGCCGCTCCATGCCAGGCGAAATCAAACAAAAGCCGTCACTCCCGTGCCTGACGCCCGGGTCCACCGGCCCGGCCGCCGTGTCTTTAGAGTGACGGCTTCTCTTCAGGCGAGGCCGATTCCTCTTCGGGCCACCCGAGGGTGGTTTGGTCAGGCCCGTAAGCCGGTGGTCGATGGCCGTCCGAGACGCTCGGCCGCCGCCGTCAAGATGAGCTGGATGCAGTCGGAGAAACTGAGACCGGAGGCCGCCATCGCCCGGACGAAGGCTGACCGGAGAGGCTCCAGGCGCGGCAGGGGATCGATCGACTCGACCAGGACCCGCCCCTCCACGGTGATCACCAGATGGACCTCCGCGTAATCCCGGCAACCGAGGGCGGCGAAGGCGGCGACGGCGATCTCGGCCGCCCGTTCGCTTACGGCCCCAGAGATCCGTTGGTCTTCCAGGAACACGCGCGGCCCATCCCCGCCCACGACAGCGGCTCCGAGGCGCTTGCCGAGCGGTCGGCTCTGAATGAGGGCCGGGCGGGCCGGACCGGCCTGGATGGCTTGAAGAGCCCTGGGCAGGGCCTCGTCGTCCTCGGCCATGATCGGGCCGACCAGTTCGGCCGACCCGGTGATCCCGGTGCAGCGGACAACCACCGGCGGTCGCGGGCAGCGGGCCGGGGGGGTGACCGCCCGGGCCACGCCGAACTCGGGGAGGGGGAGACCGGCCAGGTCCAGGGCCCGGAAGGTGTTGGCCGGCGAGAGGGCCAGGACGCAGGGGGCCAGACTAGAACCGGCATGGTCGTAACCGGCCAGCTCCAGGTCGGCGACCGTCCTGACCCGCTCGTGCACGGTCCGCTGGCCGGCCGGATTGATCACCATGACCAGGTCCTCCTGCAGGGCCAGGCGACGGATACTCTCGGACGGCATGAGGACCGGGTCGAGCCGCAGGTCCTCGAGGGCCTTGCGGACGGCCGCGGTGGCCCCCGGCGAGGACGGGCAATCGGTCACGGCGACGCGGGTGGACGGTTCACTGGACATGGCATGACCTCCCAGATTCGGGCCGCCGCCGACACAAAAAGCCCGGGAATCCCGGGCTTGTCGCGGCAAGAGGAAGTCACCCACGACCGCCAATGATCGGCGGTCGCGAGCCTGACCCCTTCCACGCTTACGAGGTTAGCTGACGGGTTCGGGTCGAAAGAGTTGACCCTACCGCCCGGCGTCCGGCCGCCGATGAACAATGGCAGCCGGCCCGCGGGCGGATTCACCCCGGTACTGGGTCCCCCGTTTCCCTGGGAATTCAGCGTTCTTCAGGCCCGTTTTAGTTGTCGGCCCCCAGTCTAGCCCAACCCTGGACCGGTGTCAAAAGCTCCTGCCGACCGCCCCGCCCGGAGTGGAGCGGATAAACAGGAATTAGCGGGGGCCCCGCCGAAAAATCCCACCGCTGCTGGGTCGCTCGCCCGGGGCCAGGGGACGGCCCTCGTCGATCAGCTCGCTCACCGTCACCAGGCGGTAACCCTGGCCGGTCAGGAAGTCGAGGATGTCGGGCAGGGCCTGGGCTGTCTGGTCCACCGGGTGCATCAGGACGATCCCGCCGTTCTTGACCTTCTTCTCCACCCTGGAGGCGATGACCGAAGGGCCCGGCCGTTTCCAGTCGACCGTGTCGGCGCTCCACAGGATCGTCCGGAGCCCGAGCTGGCTCGCGGCCAGGAGGGTCCGCTGGTTGAATTCCCCGTAGGGTGGAGAGAAGATCCCGGGCTTCTGTCCGGTCAGAGCGGACACCATTTCGTTCCCGCGAACAATCTCTGACCGCAATTGGTCGGCCGGCAGACTGGCCACATGGCGATGAGCGTAGCCGTGGCCGGCCACCTCGTGACCGCCCCGGAGCATTGCCTGGACGAAGTCCGGGTGGTCCTCGGCCCAGGCCCCGACGACGAAAAAGGTCGCCCGAACCTGGCGCCGATCGAGGGCCCTGAGGATGTCGGTCAGGGGTTCCTCGCCCCAGGCCACGGTGAAGGTCAGGGCCACCTCGTGCCTGGCCGGGTGACCATGACGGACGGGCAGGTCGGCCAACTGGTCCAGGCGGACCGCCGGCGGCACGGGCGAGCCGACCAAGTCGACCGCCTGACGGGCGGGGGACGTCATGACGGCCTTCTCTGTGGCGGTCAGGTCGGCGGTCCAGCCGGGCAGGCCGGGAACGGCCGATTGGTCGCGCGAGTCCAGCGAGGCGTTGACCGGCTTGACTTCGCGCTCCTTGGCCAGAGCCAGGGCCACCTGGTGGAGGGCTGCCCGGTCGAGACCTCCGACCTCCTGCCCTTCGAGGGTCACTCCCGGCCGCACCGGCGGGCCGGCCCGGCGGGTCGCCGTCCCGCACGACGTCAGACTCAGAGCGAAAGCCAGCCCCAAGGCGGAGATTCCCATCCAAGGCCAGAAGCTGACCCCATGGTTCTTCATCGTCGTCACCGTCCTCTTCTGGGGGACGGCCCCTGGTGAACCCTTCACCTGGCCGCGTCTCCTGGGCTGCCTGATGGTGGTCGGCGCAACTCATCCTGCTGAGGCGGTGAGAGTATGGGCAATCAATTCGGCTCCGATGACCCGACCGAGCGGACCCGGACCTTCTTTGGCCTGTCCGCTCCGCCCGGGGGTAAGCTGGAGAGGCTCATCCCCGTGGGCAACTCGACCATCGGCCAAGCGGTCCTCCCTCTGGTCATCATCCAGGGGTTGAAGTCGGGTCCAGCGGTGGCCTTCACCGCCGGCGTCCATGGGGCCGAGTACGCCGGCATCGAGACCCTCTTCCGGATCTCCCGCGACCTGAAGCCGGCCGAACTCGTCGGCACGGTGATCCTCCTGCCCATCGTCAACATGCCGGCCTTCCAGTCCAGGCGGCCCTTCGTCTGCCCGCTCGACGGAAAGAACCTCAACCGCATCTTTCCCGGCCGCCTCGACGGCACTTTCAGCGAGGTCCTGGCGGCGATGGTCACCGAAGAGGTCATAACCCGGGTCGACGCCCTGGTCGACCTGCACGGGGGAGACTTGGTCGAAGAGATCACGCCGTTCTGCCTTTTCCCGATGACTGGCCGGAGCGAGGTCGACCTCAAGGCCCGTGACCTGGCCCGGGTCTTCGACCTGCCGGTCATCTGCGCCATCCAGGGACACGCCGGAGAGTGGAGCGCCGAGGGCACCCTGGCGGCGGCGGCCGCGTCCAGGGGCGTGCCGGCGGTCACCGCCGAGGTGGGCGGCATGGGCCGCCTCGACGAGGAGGACGTCGAACGTCATCGGCACGGCGTGATGAACGTGCTCCGGCAGCTCGGGATGATCCCGGGCTGGCCGACCCTGACCGTCCCGCCGGTGGTCGTCTCAGACATGGTCTGGCCGCAGGCCGACGTGGACGGCGTCTTTTACCCGCACGTGCAGGTCGGTGAACGGATCCGCGCCGGGACGGTTGTCGGGACCCTTCACGACTACTTCGGCAACCTGATCAAGCCAGTCCACTCGCCGGCAAGCGGGCTGGTCATGTTCGTCACGACCAGCCCGGCGGTGATGCAGAAGGGGCCGCTTGTGGGCATCGGCGTCCCTGCGGAGTAGCTGGATCTTTGCGTCAGCAGAAAGGCTTTGGCCGCCGGCCAGTGACCGGCGGCCTTGTCTGTTGATTTGTGGAGTCGGACGCGGGCGCCTTACTGCTCGGGGTTCACCCAACGCGGTCGTGACAGGACCCGGCCCAGGTTGACGTGACCGAACGGCTGATCGAAGGCCTTCCCATCCAAGGTGAACTGGACCTTGTCGACTCCGGGGAAGGTCGTCACCGTCAGGATCATCGAGTCGACCATCAGAGACTGCCGGACCGGGTCGTTGGCGAAGGCCTCCTTGACCTTGCCGGACAGGTCGACGAAGGCCGTCTTCTCCTCGACGCGGACCGACTTGACTTTGACCGCTTCGGGAACGGTCGCCCGCAGCTTGAAGTCACCCCGGACAAGGTCCTGCTTCAAGAGGTCGAGGGCCTTCTTGATGGCGTCGGTCGGGCCCTGGGAGGTCAAAGCCACCCGCTCGGGGACGAGGTAGGCCCGGTTGCCCACGTAGAGGGCCAGGTAGACCCAGGCCTTCTGGCCGTCACTGGCCCTGTGATCGGCCTTGAACGGGGCCGAGGCGGCCAGGCCGTGGAAGAGCACCGGGGTGGTCTTCCCATCCACCAGGAACTGGACCTGATCCACCCACGACTGCTCGGAGCAGGTCGACAGGATGCCATCGAGGGCCAGCGTGGCGCCGGTTGACCCCCACTTCGAGCTGACCTCGACCACCTGCTGCGGGATGTCCACCGCCAGTACCCCGTTGGCGATGGTCACTTTGTTGATGGTCATCGGCGGGGCGGCCTTCATCAGCCCGCTGTCCGCCTGCGGCCCCTTGAGGAACTCGTCGAGCGAGGCGCGGACCGGATACTCGGTCTTGCTGATCACCCGCGACACCGGGACCAGGTACATGGCGTCCGGGTCGGTGAAGTAGACCGTCACCCGCTCCCTCCCCTCAGGCGCCGAGGAGGTGGCCGGGATGTAGGTCAGCTCGATTTGGGCCTGGCGATTGGCCGACAGCGATGGGATGATCCCGATCCTGTTGAGCACCGACTGGCCCATCATGGCTAGGTTCTTGGCGTTCTGCTGGAGGTACCCAGCGGCGAAGAACATGGCCACGACTAGCAGGATCACCGCGATCTTGCGCATCAAGGCAAAGACCCCCTCGCGGATGCTCTTGTCCGGTACATTACATGCCGAGGGGGTGAAGTTTATGCTAAGAGGGCGCATGCCTGTCGGGGGAGGGGGGAGTAGGCCAAGCCGCGTCGGGTGGTGGGGTTGGCCCGTAGGCAAAGAAAGACCGGCCTCACAGGACGAGGCCGGCTTCACTGTTCTGGTTTTCCCAGCGGGTCCCCAAGCGGGTCCGCCGGCTTAAACCGGCGGACCGCCGGCCAGCCCCTCTACGGCGGCGATCTTGAGCGCAATCTGGAGGTTCAGTATGGCCTCCGGCTCGGAGGGGTTGATCCCCAAGAGCTGAAAGGCCTTCCGCAGGCGGTAATGGACGGTCTGATAATGCAGGAAGAGGGCCTTCGAGGTCGCCTTAACGTCACGCCCCGCGGCGAAATAGGCATTGAGCGTTCCAATGAGGGAAGCATTGTGCTCTTTGTCATAATCGATCAACGGCTGCAGGTATTCCCGGCAGAATCCGACGGTGGCCCGGTCATCGGTTCTGAGAACTCGGTAGACCCCCAACTCAGAGTAGTGGGTTACATGGCCGGGGCCCTTTAAACGCAAGCCTATGGTCAAGGCTTCCTTGGCTTCCGAGTAGCTTCGGTGAACCTCGGGAAGCTCGCCAAAAGAGCCAATCCCAGCCGAACAAGGGTAGTCGACCACCTGACGAAGTTCGCCAATGGCCGCTTCGGCGGCTTGAACCGCCCCTTTTTCCGGCCTTGCCCCCCTGGACGGGGATTGCAGGATGATGGCGTGCCCGCCGGCGACGACTACCGGTCCTTCGGCCACCTCTCGCAAGGCGCTGCGGATCTGCTCCATGAACAGCTGGATTTCCTCGTCCCCTTCGAGGCTGGCGGTGATCTCCGTGAACCTGGGCAGAGCGACCGCGATGACCGCCGCCCCACGATCCAAGTCCCAACCGAAGGCCTGCGTCCTCTTGCGAAAGGCTTCAGTGGGGGCGTGTAGAGAGCCGTCCAGCAGGTCGCGGAGGAAGTCGTCCCGGACTCTGGCGCTGATGTGCTCGTTGGTCTGCATCTTCTGGGCTTGAAGGGAGATGAAGGTGACGACACTTCTGGCCACATAGTCAGTCAGATAGTCGTTCATCTGTTCGCAGACCAGATAGGAATGACACCTTGACGGGGACAGGAGGACGGGAAGGGAGGAGTACTGCCGGCCTTCTATCGTGAGGATAGCCGGTTCCGCAGGTGAAGGTTCGCCGTCCCGTCGCACGGCTTGACCGAGCCGCTCGCGGAGCTGCCGAATCTCGGCCGAGGGGAAGGACTTGCTGACCGAGAGGATGGTTCCCGTCGGTTCCACCAGGGCTGCCCGGCAGCCGCAGACCCGGGCGAACCCGTTGACGATGTCTGAGAGTGAACAATCAGAGAGCAGAAGGTCACAGAGGCTGCGG
Organism: Bacillota bacterium; assembly: GCA_036504675.1. Taxonomy (NCBI): domain Bacteria; kingdom Bacillati; phylum Bacillota; species Bacillota bacterium. Next base: position 15,068 of record DASXUT010000160.1, read on the forward strand.
TGGATTTCCTCCGCCCGATCCAGCAGATCCGCCTGGAGCCGGAGGATGCCGGAGGTCACCTTGTCGATGATGGAGATCCACTTGGTGTCGTAGGGGATGGACAGGATGGGGAAGTCGAGTTCGTCGGCTAGTCTGAGCGTTTCTTCGGGAAGGGAGGTGAGAAACCGGTTGAGTTTGACCCCCAGCCCGCTGGCATGCCGGTCATTGAGCTGCCTGACGACTTCGGTAAGGATGGCCGGTTCTTCCCGAAAGGCGTAGCCGGTGGTCAGGACTAGATCGTTGGAGCCGAGCCAGTTGGCGATGTCCGGGGCCTCCAAGACATTGACACCGGTTACGGGGCGGTCGAGACCACCGGCCCCGGCCAAGACTTGGCACTGCTCCAAAGGTGGAGCCCCGAGAATGGCCCGCAAGGCGACCCCGAAAGTCAAGTCAGAAGCCTTAACGGCGGCTTGCCGAGATGAAGGATTCTGGGCGGGCCGGGCCAGACCGGCCCCGCCAGTCAACTGGTTCTGCAAACCAAACCAGCTCCCTTTATCATAACTGACGCTAGTGCTCCGTCTAGGGAGATTGGTCGCAGCCCGAGGTTTTCCTGCTGAGCGTTCGGACTTATCATGCAATGACAACGGCGGGCCTTCACCGGCCCGCCGCTTCATACGCTAGCACGAAGGTTCTGACGCTTCCTCGGCAGTATTGATTTATGCGATTGAACATCTGATTCGAGGAGGTAGACGCCGGTGACAAAATCCGAAATGGACGGGCGCGTGGCGATTGTCACAGGTGGGGCAAGTGGCATCGGTTTGGCCATCAGCAAGCGCCTCACCGCGGAAGGCTGCAAGGTCTCCATTTCCGGGCGGAACACGGCCCGCGTGGCGGCGGCGGTCAAGGAGATCAACGAGGGGCACGGCACGGCCATTGGGGTCCGTTGTGACGTGCGGAACGTTGACGAGGTAAACCACCTCGTCGATGAGACGGTGGACAAGCTCGGCCGGGTCGACTACCTGGTCAATAACGCCGGGCTCTTCCCGACCAACATCTCGACCGACATGACCGAAGAGATGTGGGACACGGTCGTCGACACCAACCTTAAGGGCGCCTTCTTCTGCGCCAAGGCTGCCGGCAAATGGATGATCGCCAGCAAGGTCAAGGGCCGGGTGGTCAACATCAGCTCCACCGCCAGCATCTTCGCCCGGCCCGGGGTGGCCCATTACGCCTCGACCAAGTCCGGTCTGGTCCAAATGACGAAGGTCCTGGCCGTCGAATGGGCGCCGTACAGTATCCGGGTCAACGTGGTCTGCCCCGGCGTGATCGCCACCGGGACGGTGGCCGAGATCATGAGCAACCCAGACGGCAAGGAAGAGTATGAAGCCAAGGCTCGGCGGATTCCGATGGGCCGGTTCGGTCAGGCCGAGGAAATCGCCGAGGCGGTCCTCTTCTTCCTGTCCGAGCGGTCCAGTTACTGCACGGGGTCATCGCTCGTCGCCGACGGCGGCTACACGCTTGGCCTGTCAAGCTACAAGATATGAGGAGGGACTAGCAATGCCAAAGAACCCAGAAGAGCTCTTGAAGACGTTCCGGAGTGTTTGGCCCCCCCTGGTCGATCGAGTCATCGAACCGCAGTACAAGACCCTGATCATGGACATCGAGGGGGAGGAGTTCGAGCTGGCCCTGCTGGAGAAGGTGGCCCCGAACATCAGCGCCGCCTTCCTCAAGATCCTGCCCCTCAAGGGCCATCTGATCCACGCCGCCTGGTCGGGCGAAGTGATCCGGCAGCTGGAGTCATTCGAATTGCCCGTCACCAAGCCGGAGAACGCCACCTACTACTGCGCGCCTGGGGACGTCTGCTACACCTTGGGGCATAAGGAATTCACCATCATGTACGGCGACAACAACTGCCGGATGCCTTACGGCAACGTCCAGGAGAACGTCTTCGCCGTGATCAAGAACAAGATGCGCAAGTTCCAGGAAGTCTGCCAGCTCATCCGGCTCACCGGAGCCAAGGATTACGTCATTCGGCTGAAATAGCACCGGGATAGACAGGCGGGGTGGGGAAGCAGGCCTGACGGCCTGCTCTCCCCACTCTCCCCGAAGGGGGCGGGCATGTGAACTCGAGATTCCGGGAGTCCGTCGAGGCGCCGGTAGTGACGGTTGAGGGCGACCATCCGGAGGCCGTCCCGCAGGGAGCGGTCGGCGAGGGCGTTCCCCAGCTCGACGTGAAGGAGAAACTCTCCGGCACGGCCGTCTACACGGATGACCTGGTCATGCCGGGGATGCTCTACGGGAAGGTCCTCAGAAGCCCCTTTCCACACGCCATGGTAAGGGGCATCGACACCAGTAAGGCCAAGCGGGTTCCCGGGGTCAGAGCGGTGATCACCTTCCGTGACGTCCCCCCGGTCCGCTTCAATAGCTTTGCGGCATCGGTGACGGCCGACCTCCCTGAGGACGAGTCTATCCTCACCGATCACTGCCGCTATGTCGGCGACAAGGTGGCCGCTGTCGTGGCCGAGGACGAGGCGGCGGCCGAGGAAGCTATTTCCCTGATCAAGGTCGACTGGGACCAGTTGCCATTTGTGCTGGACCCCGAAGACAGCCTGAATCCCGGGAGCCCCCGCCTTCACGACCAGGGCAACCTGGTCGAACGGGTGGTCTTCTCGGGGGGAGACATCGAGGAAGGGTTCAAGACCGCCGACCACATCTTCGAGAACGTCTACCGGTCGTCGCGGGCTCAGCCCTGTCCGATCGAGCCTCATTGCTGCATCGCCTGGTATTCGCCGGCGGGTTCGGTGACGATCTGGTCGGCGACCCAGACACCCTTCCGGATCAGACGGGTCCTGGCCAAGGTCCTGGGCCTGCCGGTGGGCGACGTGCGGATCATCAAGCCCGTCGTCGGCGGCGGTTTCGGGAACAAGAACGAGCTTCATTACGAGCACATCGGGGCTCTCCTGTCGAAGATGACCGGCCGGCCGGTGAAGTTCCGGTCGACCCGGGAAGAGGTCTTCCACGCCTCATCGCGGAGGCACTCCGTGACCGCCAGCCTCAAGACCGGGGTCACCAAGGACGGCCGGATTGTCGCCCGACAAGGCCGGTTCATTGTCGACACCGGGGCTTACGCCACCCACGGACCCGAAGTGACGCGAATGCTTGGTACGATGTGGGCCTCGCTCTATCCCGCCCCCCACTGGAGTTTCGAAGGCCTCTGCGTCTACACCAATACGACCATCGCCGGGGCCTTCCGGGGCTACGGCAATCCGCAGGGCCACTGGGCGATGGAAAGCCAGATGGATGAGATCGCCGAGGCCCTTGGGATGGACCCCATCGAACTGCGGTTGAAGAACCACATTCGCTTGGGCGAGATCCAACCGGTCACGGAGTATCCAATTCAGAGCATCGGGCTGGACGAATGCATCAGCCGCGGGGCCGAGGCCATCGGTTGGGCCAACCGAGGCGCCCCTTCCGAGAAGAGCGGGCGGATCAGACGAGGGATCGGGATGGCCGCCCTCATGCACTTCACCGGGGTCAAGCCCTTTGTCCATGAGGTCGGCACGGCCATCGTCCGCCTGAACGAGGACGGCACCGTGGCCCTGCTGACTGGGGCCGCCGACGTGGGTCAGGGTTCGAACACGGTCCTGGCCCAGATTGTGGCGACCGAACTGGGGATTCCCCTGGCGTGGGTGAAGGTCCAAGCGGCCGACACGGCGACCACGCCATACGCCGTCGGCACCCGGGGCAGTTGTGTCACCCATAATGAGGGCAAGCCGGCCCAACTGGCAGCCATGGCGGTCAAGGCGAAGATCATCGAGCGGGCGGCCACGATGACCGGGATCTCTCCCACGGGGCTGAGCCTCGAGGCGGGTCGAATCATGAACGTCGCTTCGGGCGAGACGCTGCTGACCATCCGGGACGTTGCCGAGAACAGTCACTTTGGCGAGAATCCGGCCCCGATCACCGGCGAAGCCACCTTCAACCCGCCGACCATGGCGCCTTCCTTTGGCGCTCAGTTCGCGGAGGTGGAGGTGGACACCGAGACCGGGCAAGTCTCAGTCAAGAAGATGGTCGCCATCCACGACATCGGGCGGGCCATCAACCCGCTGTCCTGTGAAGGCCAGATCCAGGGCGCCCTGCAGCAAGGCATGGGCTACGCCCTGACCGAGGGGCTCACCTTCTCGCGGAATACCGGCCAGCCCCTGAACCCCAGTTTCCTCGACTACAAGATTCTGTCCGCGGCCGACATGCCGGCCATCGAGGTCGGCCTCGTCGAGTCCTATGAGCCGACCGGGCCCTTCGGGGCCAAGGGTCTCGGGGAGAGCGGCCTGGTGCCGACCGCCCCGGCCCTCGCCAACGCTATCGCCAACGCCGTCGGGGTGCGCTGTCGGGAGCTGCCGATGACCAGCGAGCGGCTCTGGGTTCTGCTTAAAGAGCGGGAGCAGAGGTGATCGACGTGAGCAGATACAGCCGGCCGGAGTATGTCAAAGTCCTGACCGTGGACGACGCGATCGAAGAGTTGATCCGCAACGGCGAGGCGTACGTCGTCGCCGGGGGTACCGATCTCGTCGTCAATATGCGACTGGGCCGCTGCGCGCCCCGCAAACTGGTCGATTTGAGCGCGGTTCCCCAGCTTTCCGTGGTGAGTCCAGATCACAACTCGGTGGTCATCGGGGCGACGGCGACCATGTCCCGAATCGTCGAGGCCCTCTCTCCATGGCCTTCGTTGTCGGCCCTGACCACCGCCGCTTCGCTCTTGGGCACCCCCCAGGTGCGCAATCTGGCGACCATCGGCGGCAACATCGGCAACGCCTCTCCCAGCGCGGAACTGGTTGGTCCGCTGGTAGCTCTGGGTGCATCCGCGGTCCTGCGAGGGCCGAAAGGGGACCGGTGTGTACCGATTGAGGAGCTCTTCGTCGGTCCGGGAGAGACGGTCTTGTCAAAGTCCGAAGTCCTGACGGCGGTGGATGTTCCCATCCCGCCAACCAAGACCCTCACCGCTTACGCTCGTCACCGCCGGACCAGGGTCGACCTGGCCACGGTCGGAGTCTCCGTCGCCCTGGGGGTCACGGCTGGCAGATGCCAGCACTGCCGGGTGGTCCTGACGGCGGTGGCCCCGACTCCGTTGAGAGCCATTGAGGCCGAAGGAGTGCTGGCCGGACAGAAGCTGACGGAAGAGGTCATCGCCCAGGCGGCCCTGGTGGCCTCGGCCGAAGCCAGGCCGATCAGTGACGTCAGGGCCAGCGCCGATTATCGCCGGGAACTGGTCGAGATCATCACGAGAAGGTCCCTCACTTCCTTGGCGGCTACCCTGGGGGTGAACTGACGTGACCTATCCAATCAAGCTGGTTGTCAACGGCAGGAAGTTCAGCCCCCGGGTTGAAGGCGACGAGACCCTACTCCATCTCTTGCGGGAGAAACTTGGCGTCAAAGGGGTCAAGGCCGGCTGCGAGTCCGGCGAATGCGGCGCCTGCACGGTCCTGGTCGACGGCCAGCCCGTCAACAGCTGTCTGATCCTGGCGGCGCGTTGTGACGGCAAGAGCGTGCTCACCGTGGAGGGTCTCCGGGCCAATCCCCAGATGGCTATCCTGGAACAGGCTTTCCTCGAGAAAGGGGCCGTTCAATGCGGGTTTTGCTCCCCCGGGATGATCATCTCGGCCCACAGCCTGCTTCAGAAGTCACCGCACCCGACGGAGGATGAGGTCCGGGAAGCCATCTCGGGTAACCTCTGCCGATGCACCGGATACGCCAAGATCGTCGAGGCGATCCTGGCGGCCGCTCGGCGGATGGGGGAGGTGGAGACGTAGAGAGCCGCCAGTAACGGGCTCTCACGGTTGAATCGCCCATTTGAAGGGAGGTCAGAGATTGGACTCCAAGAGGCAGTCGCTCTCGATCCCCGACGCCGTCGCCTTGTTAGCCAGAGTCGTGGCCATTGGGCTATCCCTATTCCAACTCTACACGGCAGCCTTCGGGATCTACCGCTCCCCGGTAGCCCATCGTGCGGTTCACGTCGGGTTGATCCTCGTCCTCTATTTCCTCAGCGAAGCCATCGCCAAGAGAGGTCGGGGCAGGCTTGTCTTTAACGTCAGCCTGGTCGCGGTAGCGGCGGCGGTCACGGTCTACTTGGTCGTGTCCGATCAGCGCATCCAACAGCTCATCGGGATGGTCGAGCCCGGCATTCTGGACAACTTGATCGGAGCAGTGATCATCCTGCTTGTCCTGGAGGCGCTGAGGCGCACCCAGTTCGAGATCTGGGTCCTTTCCGTGATCAGCATCGCCTACATGTGGTTGGGGAGCTACATCCCGGGCATCTTCGGTCACCCGGGGATGTCCTGGAACCGAATCATCTACTTCCTTGGGCTCTCCTCCGAGGGGATTTTCGGAAGCATGGTCGACGTCTCATCGACCTTCCTCTACCTGTTCATTCTCCTTGGGTCGTTCCTCTACTTCACTGGTTGCACCGAGTTCTTCGTCAACTTGGGCCTTCGGCTGCTCGGCAAACAGCCCGGCGGGCCGGCCAAGGTCTCCATTCTCGGTAGCGGCCTGGTGGGGATGGTGATGGGGAGCGGCATCGCCAACGTCGCCACCACCGGTGTCTTCACCATTCCACTCATGAAGAAGGTCGGAATCAGTTCGAAATTCGCCGGGGCGGTGGAGTCGGTGGCCGCCGACGGCGGACAGATCATGCCGCCAATCCTGGGGACATCGGCTTTCCTGATGGCCGAATTCACCGGGATACCGTACGCCAAGATCGCCGTGGCGGCGATCATTCCGGGGGTCCTGTACTACCTTTCGGCTTACGCTGGAGTCCACTTCTACGCCACCCAGAAGAGGATCTCCGGGGTGGAGGATGAGATGATCCCGTCATGGCGGCAGGTCGCCCTTCAGATCTACCTACTCCTGCCCGTGGCGGCCCTGATGTACTACATCTTCATCTTGAGGGCCACACCGACCAGGGCTGGTCTCATCGGCATCGGGGCCTCGCTGCTGGTGGCCTTGATCCGCAAGACACAACGGCTCAAGTTTTCTGATGTCCTTCAAGCCCTCGAACGAGGGGCCAAGAGCGCCATCGAGATCGTCATTGTGTGCGCGGGGATGGGCATCTTCGTGGCCGCGGTGGTGACGACCGGCCTGGCCATGCGGATCACCGAGGTGATCATGTCGCTCAGCGCCGGCAATCTCATCCTCGGCTTGATCGTCGCCATGATTGCGTCAATGATCCTTGGTGCCGGGCTGCCGACCCCGGCGACCTACATGGTATCGGCGGCCTTCGTCGCCCCGGCCATGATGCAGCTGGGGGTCCCGCTCCTGGCCGCTCACCTCTTCCTGGTCCACTTCGCCATCAAGTCCTCGATCTCGCCTCCGGTCGCCGTCACCTGTGTGGTCGCCGCCGGGATCGCCGAGACCAATTGGTGGGGTGTGGCCTGGGAGTCGATGAGACTGGCGGCATCGTCATTCCTGATTCCGTTTGCCTTCGTCCTCCAGCCCGGTCTGTTGGGCCAGGGGCCGGCGGCAGGCGTGCTGATATCAACGATCGCTGCGGCCATCGCCGTGGTCTTCGTCGCCGCCGGTCTGCAGGGCAACCTGCTCCGCCCGATGACCGTCCTGACCAGGGTCCTGGCTGTCATCGGAGGGGTTCTCCTTCTCTTCGGTTCGCCCCTGACCTACTCCGTCGGTCTGGCGCTGCTCGTCCTGACCGTTCTGATCCAAGTGACCCAACGAGCCAAGGGAACAACGGCCATCGCGCAATGAGAAGTCACCCAGAGACCCGACGATTTCCCAGACGCCCAGGATAACGAGGAGGTGCGGACATGTCTCGGACCAACCGCGTCATCGCCGTCGGATTGGTGCTCATGATCCTCTTCTCAGTGGCAGGGTGCTCGGGCCAGTCTAAGCCGGCTCCGGAATGGGCTCTCGCCACGGCTTCCTCCGGTTCTAACCCGTACGTTCTAGGCGGCATCTTCAGTCAGGTCGTGAATGCCGCGCAGAAGTCGGTGCGCGTCTCCGCCCAGGTCACCCCGGGGTGGATCAAGAACCTGTCGCTGGTCGACTCAGGTGAGATGCAACTCGGGCAGGTAACGGCCGGCGATCTTAACGATGCATACGCCGGCACCGGTGGCTTTGACAAGAAGTACTCGAATCTGCGCGGGCTCTTCATTTACGGGAAGGAACCATTGGCGATAATCACCTTTGACAAGACGAAGATCACCTCGGTCGCCGGTCTGAAGGGCAAGAAAGTCCACATCGGCAGCCCCGGGAGCGCCACGGCGAAGTGCGCCGAGATCGTGTTGAAAGCCCATGACCTGACCCTCCAGGACATCAAGGTCTTCCAATTCACGACCGGTCAGGCCATCGAAGCTCTGCGCGACGGTCAGATCGATGCGGCCTTCGTCTTCGGCGTGCCGCCCGTCTCGGCCATCCAGGAACTGGCCGTCAGCCATCCGATTGTCCTGATTCCCATCGAGGAGCAGTATCGCAAGAAGATCTTTGACGCGACCGCCGGCTCTCTCGGACTGAGCACCATCACTGCCGGCAGCTACAAGGGCGTCGACAAGGATGTACCGACGGTGGCCTTCAAGTCGGCCCTGATGGCCAACGCCAACGCCGACCCGAAGCTGGTCTACGCCTTCGTCAAGGCCAGTTGGGACAAGCTCGACGAGCTTGACAAGATGCATCATGGGATGAAGGGCGAGTTCGGGATGGATCTGAAGACGGCGGTTGAAGGCCTGACCGTTCCGCTCCACCCGGGTGCGGAGAAGTACTTCAAGGAGATCGGGGTGCTCAAGTAAGCCGACCCGGGCAACCCCGATGACTGACCATCGACGGCTCCATTTCCTAAGGGGGGTTTGCCGTTGGCTTACAAGGACCTTCGGGCATTCATCGCCGAGTTGGAGAAACGCAGTCTGCTGAAGCGGGTTTCCGCGGAGGTCGATTGGGAGTACGAAATCGCCGGTTGGCTGAGAAAGGCCGCCGACATCAACGGCCCGAAGCCGGCCCTCTTGTTTGAAAACATCAAGGGTTACTCGTCCGATTACCGTCTGTTCTCGGGCGGGGCCGTTTCCTACCCTCATGTGGCTTTGGCCTTGGGTCTTGACCCCGGGACGACGCCCAAAGAGATCATCAACGTCTACAAGGAGAGGCTGAAGCGGCCGCTTCCACCGAGGCTGGTCAAAGATGGGCCGGTGAAGGAGAACGTCCATGTAGGTAACGACGTCAACGTCCTCGAGTTCCCGGTTCCTTGGTGGACCCCGCGAGACGGTGGGCGGTATGTCGGCACCTGGCATGGTAACGTGACCAAGAACCCGGTGACCGGCACCCGCAACGTCGGCATGTACCGGGTCCAGGTGCTTGACGAGAAGCGCTGCGGCGTTGGATTCCTACCATTCTCTCACATGGGCCATCATTTCGCCCAGTCCCAGGGGGCGGGGAAGCCCCTCGAAATGGCCATCGTCATCGGCGCCGACGAGACCATCCCGATGGTCGCCGCCACCGGCATCCCGCCCGGAAAGGACGAGTTCGAGGCCGCCGGCGGCCTGCGTGAGGAGCCAATGGATCTGGTCAAGTGCGCGACCGTCGACCTGGAGGTCCCGGCCAACGCCGAACTGGTCGTCGAGGGTTTTGTCTCGCCGGACGAGCGGGTGCCCGAGGGCCCCTTCGGTGAGCACACTGGTTACCACGGTGGCGGCGTCCGGATGCGCCCGGTCTTCCACGTCACGGGAATCATGCACCGAAGCAGACCGATCTTCCGCGGGGCGCTGCTCGGACAGCCGATCACCGAGTTCCACGTGATGACTGACATCATCAACTCGGCCGGCGCTTTGTCCCTGTTCGAGACGGTGGGTCCGGAAGGGGTCCTGGCGGTCCACTGCCCGCCGGCGGCCGACTCGGCCTGTCTGGCCATCATCCAGATCAAGCCCCGCTACGTCGGACAGGCCAGAAACGCGGGACGGGCCCTGATCTCGAGCAGTGTCTGCAAGTATCTCAAGACGGTGGTCCTGGTTGACGACGACATCGACCCCTTCGACCTGGGCCAGGTTTGGTGGGCCATGGCCACTCGCACCCAGGGGAGCCGGGACATTGAGGTCCTACCCTATGGCACCGCTTCCCGTTCCGACCCGTCGGTGATCAACGGAGAGTATACTGACAAGACGCTCATCGATGCCACCAAGAAACTGGACTATCCTTACAACCCTGTCTGGGGTGGACACTGGGCTCCGACCTGCACGCCTCCCAAGGAGGTCATGCAGCTGGTAGAGGCCAGGTGGCCGGGAATGGCCGGTGGTGGCGAAGATAAGACCCAAGTCGAACGGCTGACCGCCTTCGTCAACCGCGAGATGAAGCCCAGGTGGGAAGAGATGAGGCAGGACTACAAGCTCGATGAGGAGACCCTGAAGCGCGAGCGGACGGTGTCGTATCCGACGCTGTCCAAGAACGAGTAGG
>DASXUT010000161.1 GCA_036504675.1 Bacillota bacterium
GGCCTGGGCCTTTGAACGCTTCCTCGACCGCGTGGGCCAGGTGTCCTGCCCGGCCCTGGTCCTCTGGGGCGCCCGAGACCGCCTCCTCCCGGTCGAACACGGGGTGGCGATATTCAAACACCTGCAGGACGGACGCCTGCAGGTGATCGATGACTGTGGCCACGTGATGCCCTTGGAACGCCCGGAGGAACTGGCCAAGGTCCTCGCCGGCTTCTTCGAATGAGGGGAAAGACTTAAGGCCGCCGGCTTACCAGCGCCCGGTGACGGCCTGATAGACGACGGTCGCGACGGCCAGGGCGATGGCCGCCCACCAGATCCTCATCAAGAGGCTGAGAATGAAGGTCACGACCAAGCCAAGATAGTGGAAGGCGGTGCCGAGGATTTCCACGCTCATCCCTCCTCGATGGGATAGTCTATCCACCGAACATAGTCCGGCAATCATTGGGAGGTACGGTCATGTACTGGGAGAAGGTCGGCCCGCAGAACACCCGACAGACTCTGGAGCTGGCCCTGGCCCGAGCCAAGGAGCTCGGCATCAAGCACCTCGTGGTCGCTTCGAACACCGGCGAGACGTTCGAGCCGCTCCTCGAGATGAAGGCCATCGAGGCCGGGATCAACATCGTCGGGGTCACCCACCACGTCGGCTTTACCGGGCCGGGTCAGGACGAGATGGCGAAGGAGGCCCGGGAACGGCTCGAGGCGCGGGGGGTCCGCCTGCTGACCACGACCCACCTCTTCGCCAACGTGGAGCGGGCCATCACCAGCAAGTTCGGCGGCCTTTACCCCGGGGGCATCATCGCCCAGACCCTCAGAACCATCGGGCACGGCTTCAAGGTCTGCTATGAAGTCGCCGTGATGGCCCTTGACGCCGGTCTCATTCCCTACGGGGAGGAGATCATCGCCGTCGGCGGCACGGGCCGCGGAGCCGATACCGCCCTCGTCCTACGTCCGGCCCACGCCAAGGACTTCTTCGACACCGCCTGCCTCGAGATTGTCTGCAAACCCCGGGACTGGAAGCATCATCGAAGCTGAAAACGACGCCGTCCTTGGGCCGGACCCGGCTTAATTTCGCAAGAAATGACGAACGGAGGGCACCCTTGACCGACCTGATCGACCTGGCCGCCGTGGCCGGCCTCCCCGTTCAACTGGTCCATGAACGGCTGACCTTTCCGCCCGAACTGGGCGACCGGCGGCCGGCCATCCGGACCCTCGAAGCCATGCGGCCGTTCCTGGCCGTCCCCGGGGGGCGAGGACAGAACGAACTGTATTTCATGTACCGGGACCTCGGTCGGCCGGCGGACCGGCCGGCGCTGAACCGGGCCGGGCTTCGTTTCGACCTGACCGTCCTGGTGGCCGGGGATGTCGCCGGAGAGTTGGTCAAGACGGCGGGGCACTATCACCCCGTCCCTGCCGGCGGCGACCTGGCCTATCCGGAGCTGTACGCGGTCATCCACGGGCGGGCCAACTATCTCCTGCAGGATGGGAGGGGCGGCGGACCGTCCCGCGCTTTCCTCGTCGAGGCCGAGGCCGGGGACATCGTCATCGTCCCGCCCAACTTCGGCCACGTGACCATCAACGCCGGCTCGGTCCCCCTGGTCATGGCCAACTGGATCGAAGCCACCTTCGCCTCGGTCTATGAGCCCTTCGCGGAGTGGCACGGGGGCTGTTACTACGAGTTCGCCGCGACCGGACCCGGGCCGCGGATCGAGGTCAACCCGGCTTACGGTCGGTTGGTCCCGTTGACCTGCCTGACCGCCTCGGCTTTCGCCGCCATGGGGGGGCCTCCTTGCCGGCGGGGCGAGCCCGTCTACCGGCTGGGCGCCGATCACCCGGAAGCCCTACGGTTTCTGACCCACCCGGAGGCCTGGGATTGGAGTTCCCTGGTCGGCCGCGAGTGAACGGCGGGCCCTCAGCCCGGCCTCAATAGCCCAAGAGATGCCACGTCTTGGCGTCGACCTCGCCGGTAACCCGGAGACCGTTGGCCTTCTGCAATTCCTTGACCGCCTTGATGCACTCGGCGTTGAAGCGGCCGGAAATCGTTCCCTTGTACAGCCCCAAGTCGGTGAGGGCTTCTTGGACCCGGACCACGTCGGTGCCGCAGATACCGTCGCCGATCAACCGCGGCGTCTCCCCCCAGTGTCGGACCGGTTTGCCGACGATCTTCACCGGCGTCCCCACCTCGACCCAGCTGAAAAGCTCGATCACCTGGCGGTTGAACATCCGGACACAGCCGTGCGATGCATAGCTCCCGATCGAACCCGGGTTGTTGGTGCCGTGAACCCCGTAGACCCCCCAGGGGACGCTCAGCTGCATCCAGCGGGCCCCGAAGCCGCCGCCCCAGATGTCCTTGACCTTGATGAAGAAATCACCGTGGGGCGTGGGAAGGGACGGGCGCCCCACGGCCACGGGGTACTGCTGATAGGGCTCTCCCTCGACGAGGACCGTCAGGGTCCGGGCATCGGTGTCGATGACCAGGCGGAGGTCCTGACCGACCGGCTTCGGCTTGGGAGTCCAGGCGGCCCGGTTGGTCTTGCCTTTGGCCGGCGGCGCCGCCGTGCTCAAGAGGTCATCGAGGGTTCCCTCGTCCAACGACCCGTTGGCCAATGACCCGTGGGTCACCTGAAAGAGGGCGACGGCGCGGGACGTGGCCGGGCCGAAGATGCCGTCGGCCGGGCCGTCGTAGAACCCCCAGTCCGTCAACAAGGTCTGGAGGAGCAGGACGTCCACGCCGGTCGTCCACGGGTTGGAGACCGCCAGGCGGCGGGGGAAGTCCCCGCGGTTGACGGTCGCTCCCGTCTCCGAGCCCGTGCCGCCGGCGGCCTCGGGGCCGCCGGACGCCTCGGGCTCGGGGGCCCACGGCTCTTCTTGAATGGGCTGTGGTACCTTCTTGGCGGGACCCTGCGGTCGACCGGGGGTGGCCGGTCCGGGGGGCACGATCTGGAGATTCAACCGTGCGGCGGCCGCCCGCCCCGGGCCGGTCAAGCCGACCCACGCCCCGACGACCACCAGCGCCACCAAGCCCCCCGTCATTAGCTTGACCACCGACATCCGCGACCCGAGTGCCGTCACCGCTTCATTCGCTCCTCCGCCATGTCTGTTGTCGTTTCCCGTTCCGCCGGGCCTGCCGCCACTGCCGGTAGTTCTCCTGCAGGGCCATGGTCCCGATCCAGACGGCCGTGATGGAGATCCAAGTTCGGAGGAGACTGCCGGACCGGATGCTGGTCACGGTCGAATAGAGGCCGAGGAGTACTATCCCGACTCCCGCGGCCACGAGGTAGACCAAGTGACGTCGGTGCTGTTGGACCGGGTCTCCCGGCGATTTAACCACGATCACCACCGAAGACCATTGTCCCCATTGGATGATGGCCCTATGTGAGCCGGCGATGACTGAAGCGGCACCTGACCCCCGAGACTTACCATCACTTCGGCCGGAACGAATTCCGGCTGATGAAACCGGGGGCCTTCGTCATCAACGTCGGCCGCGGGGCCGCCCTCGACGTCTTCGAAGCCGAGCCGTTGAACGCCCGTGTCAATCCTTTACTGCCGGTCAAACACCTGTTAAAATAGCCTGTTCGGGGATCATTCGACAAGTCGGCCGCAGTCTGCATCTCGTGATCAAGTCGCTTGGCGAGGTCCTCATTGGTCGGTCTTTTTCTAATCTGAACGCCGGGGGGGCGCGTTCATCATGGATCTTCCTCTTGGAACCAACTTGCGTCTGCCCGCGCCGCCCGCCGCGCGGTCGGCTGTGCCGCCCGCCGGACGCCACCGGCCGGTCAGGCTCACCCGCGCCATCTTCGGGTCTCTGGGGACGGCCATTCTTGTCGTCGCCCTGGTCGTCTCCCACTGGTCCTACCTCGATGCCCGCCCGGTCGCCGGGGCCTTGGTGGCCGAGGCTGCCGACGCCGGGCCCGCCTTGACGCCGGCCCGCCCGCTGAAGGTGATGACCTTCAACATCCGCCACGCCCAGGGTGATGATGGGCGGGTCTCGGTCGAGCGCATCGCCGAAATCCTCCGGGCCTCGGACGCCGACGTGGTCGGGCTTCAGGAGGTCGACCGCCGGATGCCCCGCAGCGGCTGGCAAGACCAGGTCCGACAAATCGCCGCCCGGCTTGGTTACGATTACGCCTTTGGGCGCAACCTTGGTATCGGGCCGGTCGGATTTGGCAACGCCGTGCTCAGCCGCTACCCGATCATCACCCGCCAGAACCTTTCCTTGCCGGGAGAGCTCGAGCCACGCGGCGCCTTGGTGATCACCATCAACCTGGACCGGAACCATCTGATCACCTTCGCCGACACCCACCTCGGTCTGTCCGCCACGGACCGCCAGGGGGGGCAGGTCGCGGCCATCGTCGACGATCTCCAGAAGCTGTCTGGGCCGGTCATCCTGGTCGGCGACTTCAATGACACCGCCGGCGCTCCGGAGCAGGCCCAGCTGTCGGGGTTGCTGAAGGACAGTTACGGGGCGGCCGAGAAGAGGGACGGGGAGGGGACTTTCGGGGTGGCGGCCGGCCGGGCGGGTGAGCGCATCGACTTCGTCTGGTTGTCCGGCGATCTCAAGCCGCTGACCTGGTCGACCGTGCCGGCGACGGCCTCCGACCATCTGCCCGTAGTCGTCGAAGTCGTCCCAGCCGGAACGTGACGGTCAAAAGGGGAGTGTCATGAGAGTCGTCGTCGCCCCCGATTATGAGGCCCTGACCCTCGTCGCCGCCAAGTTCATCGCCGAGGCCATCGCCGAGAAGCCGGGTTTGGTTCTGGCCCTCCCGACCGGGAACACCCCCCTGGGAGTCTACCGACGACTGGTCATGATGAATCGCCACGGGGAGGTCAGCTTCTCTCGCGTGACCACCTTCAACCTGGATGAGTACATCGGCCTCGGGACCCAGCACCCGCTCAGTTTCCGGGTCTACATGAAGGAGCATTTCTTCGGGCTGGTCGACATCGACCCCGCCCGGGTCCACCTGCCCGATGGACTGGCTCTTGACCCGGAGGCGGAGGGGCGTCGCTATGAGGCGGAGATCGCCAAGGCCGGAGGGTTGGACCTGGCCGTCCTCGGGATCGGGCTCAATGGACACATCGGCTTCAATGAACCGGGAAGCTCTTTTGACTCCAGGACGCGGCCGGTCACCCTGTCCCGCGAGACGATGATCGGGCTTCAGGCCGGCAGGCCGCCGGAAGGGACCAGCAACGGTCAGGGGTCGGCCCGGGTCTTCCCGATGTCCGGATTGACCGTCGGCATCGCCACCATCATGGAGGCCAAACGCCTCCTCCTGCTGGCCTCCGGGGAGGTCAAGGCGGCCGCCGTCACCCGCGCCCTCGACGGGCCGATCAGCAAGGACTTTCCCGCGTCAGTCCTGCAGAGGCACGCCAACGTCACCGTCCTGGTCGACCGTGAAGCGGCCATCGACCTGGACTAGCCGAAGAACCCACCGGCGGTAATGACTGAGCTTGAAGAAGAGAGCCCGTGCGTCGGTCCGACCGGAGCGGCGCACGGGCTTTTCCTTGTCGGGCATAATACCATCTGATGATGATCCCAGAAGGGAGCGACCCTCCCATCGACACGACTGACCGACCCTATGTCTGGAACGGGGCGCGACCGCTCGACCCGACCCTGAGAACGCGAAGCTTTGAGATCTTCGCCGATTACCACACCCACACCGTTTACAGCCACGGCAAGGGGACCATCGAGGATAACTTGCTGGCGGCCCGCGAGAAGGGGCTCAGCGAGGTGGCCATCACCGACCATGGTCCGGCGGCCCTCGGCATCGGCGTTCGCGAGGTCAAGACCCTGGAAGTGATCAAAGCCCGGGCGGACCACTACAACCGGCTTTTCGCCGACATCAGGGTCCTGGCCGGGGTGGAGGCCAACGTCATCACCCTCGACGGCCGCCTCGATGTCCCCAGGCAAGCCCTCCGCCAGCTCGACCTGCGCGTGGCCGGGCTGCACTGGCAGATCAAGCCGGGCTCCTTCGCGGCCGGGTTTGACCTCGTCTTCAATAACCTGGTGCTGGCCAAGTTCAGCCGGCGGATGCGGCGCCGGGCCCGGACCGTCAACACCAAGGCCCTCATCGAGGCGATCAACCGCTACGACCTGGACATCATCAGCCACCCCGGCCTGAAGATGGACATCGACACCTATGACCTGTCCAGAGCGGCGGCCCGGCGCGGGACGGCCCTCGAGATCAGCGCCGGCCACCCCTACATGACCACGGACTTCATCAAGATCGGATTGAAAGAGGGAGTCAAGTTCTCCATTGACAGCGACGCCCACCTCCCGGCCAACGTCGGGAACCTGGAACGGGGCGTGCGCCTGGCCGCCAGGGCCGGGCTGAAAGCCGACGACTTGATCAACGCCAGGCCGCCTCAGCCTCTGCGGCTTGGAGAAGAGGAGGCAGTGATGGACAGTCGAAGAAGGAGATCGCGCCGCGGGGAGCCCCGGGAAGAGCCCCGCGAAAAGCCCATGGTGGCCATGGCCGAGGAACTCGCGCCGCAGTTGGTGAACCAGCCCGAGAAGAGCGGCGGGCGGGCCTCCGAGGCGACGCCGACGGTTGGAGCGCCGCCGGCCGAGCGGGCCGGGGGTGAGATGGCCTACAACCTAAGGTTGGCGGGTCGGGGCAAGGTCGACGCGCCGCCGCCTGAACGCAGCGAGGGCGAGCTCGACTACAGCCTGCGCGTGGGCGGCAAGCGGGTAACCAAGGACAAGACCCCGCGGTCCGGCCGGGCGGAGGACACCCAAGAGCCTCGCCGCTGACAGGAAAAGCTCGGGGCCACGCCGAAGTTGAGCCTTTGAGATGGCGCCCCGGGAGGCAAGGACGTTGAACAACCTTCATTTCCTGATCATCTCCGGGCTGTCCGGCGCGGGCAAGACCCGCGTCCTGCAGTCCTTAGAGGACCTGGGCTACTTCTGCGTGGACAATCTGCCCCCCGGGCTGATCCCTAAGTTCGCCGAGCTCTGCTCACAACCTGAGAACAAGCTGCAACGAGTCGCCCTGGTCATCGACGTCCGGGGCGGCGAGTTCTTTGACAGCCTTTCTGAGTCCCTTGAATACCTTGAGGATAGTGGCTTCCCGTACAAGGTCCTCTTCCTCGAGGCCGACGACGAGACGCTGGTGCGGCGGTACAAGGA
Source organism: Bacillota bacterium (assembly GCA_036504675.1). Lineage (NCBI taxonomy): Bacteria > Bacillati > Bacillota > Bacillota bacterium. The sequence goes on from DASXUT010000161.1 coordinate 7,124, forward strand.
GACCCGTCGCCGCCATCCCTTGGCCCAGCAGGGGAGCGTCCTCGAGGGCATCCGCGAGGAGCGGGCCCGGCTCCAGGAGCTCCGCGGCCGCGCCACCTGGATCATCGACACCACCGACTTGACCCCACAGAAGCTGCGCGAGCAGATCGTCGGGATCTTTTCGAGGGACGAGGACCTGCAGCGGATGATCATCACTCTCGTCTCCTTCGGTTTCAAACACGGCCTACCCCTCGACGCCGACCTGATCTTCGATGTCCGCTTCCTCCCCAATCCGCACTACGTCGAAGCCCTGCGGCCGCTGGACGGCAACAACGAGAAGGTCCGCGACTACGTCCTCAAATGGCCGGCGGCCCAGAAGTTCCTCCGCCGCCTGCAAAGCCTGATTGAGTTCCTCCTGCCCCATTACGAGCAGGAGGGCAAGTCCCAGCTGACGATCGGTATCGGCTGCACCGGCGGGCGCCACCGCTCGGTGGTCATCTCCGAGCACCTGGCCGAATGGCTCCGTGGAAAGGGGTCTACCGTCCTGGTCGAGCACCGAGACATCTCCCGCGAACCCGTCGGGGCTGAGGAGAGATGAGGTTCATCCGCTGGCTTTACCCCGGACTGGGGGTCAAGCGCTGGCTCGTCCTCTTCAGCCTCGGGGTCTTCTTGATCGCCGCCGGCTTGGCCATCGCCATCGACGCCCACGTCCTCGGTCAGCTCGAGGAGGCGATGCGCCAATTCAGCCTGGCCACCACCGGACGCTTCATCACCAGGGGCTTCCGCGGCGCCATCCTCATCGCCGTTGGAGCCGTCCTGGCCTTCGTCTCGGTGCAGAGGATCGTCAGGAGCATCGTCCTGGGCCTCCTTCCGGCCGGCGTCCGCGGCATCGCCGACACCATCTATCACCGTCGCCAGTTGGCCAGGGGTCCGCGGGTCGTGGCCATCGGCGGCGGAACCGGCCTGTCCGTCCTTCTTCGCGGGCTGAAGGAGTACACCAGCAACATCACGGCCATCGTCACCGTCACCGACGACGGCGGAAGCTCCGGCCGACTGCGAGACGAGATGGGCGTCCTCCCCCCGGGCGACATCCGCAACTGCCTGGTCGCCCTGGCCGACGCCGAACCGATGATGCAGTCGCTCTTCCAGTACCGCTTCAAGGGCGGGCAGCTCGAAGGACACAGCTTCGGCAATCTGTTCATCGCGGCCATGTCCGAGCTGACCGGTGACTTCGAAGAGGCCGTTCGGGCCTCGAGCAAGGTCCTGGCTATCCGCGGCCGGGTCCTCCCCTCGACCCTCGACGACGTGGTCCTCCGGGCCGAGTTCGAAGACGGTTCGGCCGAGCGGGGAGAGACCCGCATCTCCAAGAGCTTCAAGCGGATCAAGCGAGTCTTCCTGGACCCCCGGGAGGCCTCCGCCGTGCCGGAGGCAATCGAGGCGGTCATGTCGGCCGACCTCATCGTCCTTGGCCCGGGAAGCCTCTATACCAGCGTCTGCCCCAACCTTGCGGTGTCCGGTCTGGCCGAGGCGATCCGCCACAGCCCGGCCAAGGTCGTCTACATCCTCAACGTGATGAGCCAGCCCGGTGAGACCGACGGGCTCGACGCGGCCGATCACGTGCGCGCCGTCCTGGGCCAGTTGGGCCAGGGAACGGTCGACTATGTCCTGGTGGCCGGCGATGCGCTGCCTCTGGCCCGTCTTCAGGCTTACGCCGAACAAGGAGCCCACCCGGTCACGGTGGCCGTCCGCCGCCTGGAGGAACTGCGCGTCAAGGCCATGCGGGCCCAGGTCATCGCGGCCTCCGGGCTGGTCCGACACGATCCCGACAAGCTGGCCCGGGCGGTCCTTCGGCTGGCGGAGGTGAGCCGACCTGTCGTTCGCGGAGATCATCAAGGATGAGCTGGCCCGTCTCCCCGCCGAGCACGACTGCTGTCTCCCGGCCGAGTTGGCCGGCCTGGCCCGGTCGGCCGGCAGTCTGGAGATATCCAGCTCCGAACCCCTCGGCCGGTCCCGCCACCTTCACCTGAAACTGGTCACCGAGAACGCGGCCGTTGCTCGAAAGGCCTTCTCACTGGTCAAGGGCCTGTTCCATACGATCAGTGAAGTCAGCGTCGAACGCCTGCAGCGCCTGCGGCGGGCCAATCGGTACGTCGTCCGCGTCGTCTTCCCCGGGGAATCGGCCCAGGTCGTCCTACACCGGTTGGGCCTCCTGGACCGCCGCGGGGCGGTCACCCCGACAAGTCCAGCGGGGCTCCTCGGGCGGGCCTGCTGCCGGCGATCCTACCTGCGCGGCCTGTTCATGGGTTCGGGGTTCGTCAGTGATCCGGAGCGGCCTTACCACCTCGAGCTCATCCTCAGCCGTCGGGAACTGGCCGAGCAGGCGGTCGAGGTGCTGGGCTCATTCGGCATCCGGGCCCGGGTGGCGGCCAGGAAGGAGTCCTTCCTCGTCTACCTCAAGGACGGCGAGCAGATCGGCCAGTTCATCAGCGTCATCGGGGCCCACCAAGCCCTGCTCAACTACGAGAACATCCGGATCACCAAGGGCATGCGCAACCGGGTCAACCGGCTGGTCAATATGGAGACCGCCAACCTGGCGAAGGTCGCCGACGCGGCCGTCAACCAGACAGAGGCGATCGAGAAGATCATCCGGACCATCGGTCTGGGGGCCCTCAGCCCCGGCCTCCAAGAGGCGGCCAGGCTTCGCCTGGACCACCCCGAGGCGACCTTGCAAGAACTGGGCGATCTGGCCCGCCCGCACATCAGCAAATCCGGCGTCAATCACCGTCTGCGAAGGTTGGTCCGCCTGGCGGCCGACCTATCCGAGAATTAGAAAAGTCCGACTTTGCCTCCAACCGTGCAGGCCCCCGTAAAGCGTGGGCCTTTTTGGTTTCATCGGTGAAGGAAAACGGCGGCGTACCGTGGAAATCATCGAAAGTTTAGCCCCGCCGCACCAAACGACGGCCGACCCCCGGTGGACCAAGAATGAACGCCAACATCCGCGGCCACACCCAAGGCCGACATCCGTGGCCACACTCGTGAAATCGCCTGTTTTCGGGAGGTGGTTCGAGCCCTGGAATGGGCCTCGCCGCAATTCGCCCCAAGGCCGACAATAAAGCCTTTGACGAAATTAGACAGTTTGTTCTATAGTTAGAACAAATGGGGTTAGGTATGTTCGCGGTAGTGATTGTGGTCACAGGGTATCTTTGATCATCCACCAGGAAGAAAGGGATGGAGATGGAGGTCTTAAACTTAACCGCCGTCGGCGAGGCCGGGAAGAGCTTTGCCGCCCGCGTCGGCGCCGAAGCCGGGACGGACGTCTACAGCTGCTACCAGTGCGGCAAATGCTCGGCCGGCTGTCCCCTATCGTACGAAATGGACTTCCAGCCGCGGCAGATCATGCGCCTCGTCCAGCTGGGTCTGAAGGACCTGGCCCTGAAGAGCTCAACCATCTGGCTCTGCGCCTCCTGTGCCACCTGCACCACCCGCTGCCCGCGGGAGGTCAAGATCGCCTCGGTGATGGATGTCCTTCGGGCGATGGCCCGGCGCGAAGGCTACCCCATCAAGGAGAAGGGCATCGCGGTCTTCCATCGCAACTTCCTCAACACCGTGGCCTTCGGCGGCCGTTCCTACGAACTCGGCATGATCCTTGGTTACAAGCTCGGAACCCTGCCCGCTCAGCCATTGAAGGACCTCGACCTCGGCTTCACCTGGCTGCAGCAGGGCAAGTTGAAGTTCATCCCCGAGCGGATCAAGGATGCGGCGGCCATCCGCGAGATCTTCTCCAAGACCCGCGAGATCGAGCAGGCCGACCTGGCCAAGGAACGCGCCCAGGGGTCCGGCCCCGAGACCGGCCACGGCGCCGGCTTGCCCGCCGGGGGAACGGAGGGACATTCGTGAAGTACGCCTACTACCCAGGATGTAGCCTCCACTCGACGGCCACCGAGTACGACGCGACGACCCGGGCGGTCTGCGCCGCCCTCGGCGTCGAGCTGGCCGAGATTCCCGATTGGAATTGCTGCGGGGCGACCTCGGCTCACGCCACCAACCACTTGCTGTCGCTGGCCCTGCCGGCCCGCGACCTGGTCAAGGCGGAGAACATGGGCCTCGATGTGGTCGCTCCCTGCGCCGCCTGCTACAGCCGGATGGCCACGACCCTGCACGAGACCAAGGGTAACGAGGTCCTACGGCGCAAGGTGTCGGAGATCATCGGGGCCGACTTCGCCGCCACGGCCAAGGCCAAGTCCCTTCTCGAGGTGCTGGCCGTGGACGTCGGCCCGAAGGTCGTCGAGACCAAGGTGCAAAAACCCCTCAAGGGCCTGAAGGTCGCCGCCTACTATGGCTGCCTCCTGGTCCGGCCACCGGACGTCACCGGCTGGGATGACGCGGAGAATCCCCAGAGCATGGAGCGCCTGATGACCGCCCTCGGCGCGGAGGCGGTCGATTGGCCGTTCAAGACCGAGTGCTGCGGGGCCAGCCTGTCGGTCAGCCGGACCGACGTGGTCCTCAAGCTGGTCAACGACATCTTGGCGATGGCCAAGTCGTGCGGCGCCGACGCCCTGGTCTGCGCCTGCCCGATGTGCCAGGCCAACCTGGACGGTCGCCAGCCGGCCGTGGAGAAGGCCTACAAGACCACCTACCACCTGCCGGTCTTCTACTTCACCCAGCTCATGAGTCTGGCCATGGGCATCGACGAATGGAAGCTCGGATTCCGCCGGCACTCGATCGACCCTCGCGAACTCCTCCATGCCAAGGAAATCGCTTGACATCCTCCCACGACTGAAGCCGATGGGATTCTGGGAACCCCAGATTGGTCGGCTGCTACTTCCGCCCGAGCCGTTTCCGTCCGGGCTTCATCGGTGCAACCATAAGGGCCAAGTCAGTGGCCCATCCCGGCTAGGTTGTACCCTGCCGGGCGGCGGCCCTGAAGACTATGAAGCCTTCGCCAGACCGCTAATTGCCTTGCTGATGTTCTTTCCGCCCACCACGTCCGCATGCTCCTTGTGACTGCAGTGCCTGCACAGGAAGACAATGCCGTTGCGGTTTGACTCGTCGACGACTCCGCACTCCGGGCAGGCCCTACTGGTGTTGGCCGGTATGACCCATTCAACCTTCATTCCCGCCAGGATGGCCTTGTAGGCGATGAACCGCTGGAGTTGACGGAAGGCCCAACTGTGCAGGCTGCGGCCACGGTCCTTGCGGTCACGCTGGTGGCGGAAGCGGATGCCGGACAAGTCCTCCATGCGAATGGTACTGACGCCACGGGCGAGACACCAGTTCACAATCTCTCGGCTGATCTTGTGGTCCAGGTCGCGCATCCAGTGTGCTTCCTTGCCCTTCATGCGCCGGATGGCCGACAGGGCTTTGGCCTTACCCATCCTGGTCCGCAGGGCTGAGAAGCGGCGGCGAACATAGGCGGCGTGGTCCCCGGAGAAGAAGAGGGTCTCGTTTCCGCATACCGCCACCGCAAGGTTACGCAGTCCGAGGTCGATGCCCGCCACTTTCGTCCCGACGCACGGCGTCACCTGGACGGTGATGGACAGGGCCAGATACCAGCGACCGCGCTTCGCGTAGAGTTTTGCCGCCCCTTGCTTGACAGTGGAACCCAGTTTTTCGAGGTGTGTACTCTGCCGGTCGGTGACAGTGAGAGGGACCCGTACCCGTCCTTCGTGGGTCGGGAAGGAAGCTGTCCAGAAGTCGCCAACTCGCTTCAGGCTCAAGTTCTGGTTGTTGAATGATGGGGGCAGTACCCGGAACCGCTTCACTTTCTTGGCCGCTTGCACATCACGCAGTGCCTGGTTGAGTACCGCCGCCGGGATCGGGGAAGAAAGGTATGACGCCGCAGTCATGGATGACAGCCCTTTCGGTCGCCCGGCGGTAACCAGGTTATTCGCCAGGGCAGTGGTGCGGGCGGTCAACTCGGAGTACAGCCGCTGCTTGGCGATGGTTGGCCGGTGCAACCCGAGACGCAACGTGATCGTTTGCACCGTCTCACCCCCGCCTCTTCTGCATGGCGATGCACTTTCGAACGGTCTTTGAACTATGGGTTCCTGGCGAATCAAGGAAACGGAGACTTCTGCTTCATAGCAATATCATAACACGAACAGATGTTCGGTGCAAGGAGGCAGTGATTCGTCCCACCCGCATGAGAGTAGAGCTTTCTCGCTGCGATTCCGTAATCCACTAGCGGGAGCGATGTGATATGCGAAGAATAGGGGTCTTCATTTGCTGGTGCGGCTCCAACATCGCCGGCACGGTCGATATCGAGCAGCTCAAAGCCGCGGCGGCGAAGATGCCCAACGTGGTCTATGTTGAGGACAACAAATACACCTGCTCCGAGCCGGGCCAGGCGTCGATCCAGAAGGCCATCAAGGAGCAGAAGCTCGACCGGGTGGTCGTCGCCGCCTGTTCCCCGCGGATGCACGAGAACACCTTTCGCCGGACGGTGGCCGGAGGCGGGTTGAACCCGTACCTCCTCGAGATCGCCAACATCCGCGAGCACTGTTCGTGGGTCCACCCGGACAAGGTCGCCGGCACGAAGAAGGCCATCGACCTGGTCCGGAGGGCGACGGCCAAGGTCGTCAAGAACGTGCCTCTGCAGCGGGCCTCGATCGACGTGACCAAGAAGGCCATGGTCATCGGCGGCGGCATCGCCGGGATCCAGGCCGCCCTGGACATCGCCGACGCCGGCCACGAGGTCGTGCTGGTGGAACGGGAACCCTCCATCGGCGGCCACATGGCCCAGCTCGACAAGACCTTCCCGACCCTCGACTGCTCGGCCTGCATCCTGGCGCCGAAGATGGTCGACACCGGCCAGCACCCCAACATCACCATGATGACTTGGTCCGAGGTGGAGAAGGTCGAGGGTTACATCGGCAACTTCACCGTGACCATTCGTAAGAAGGCCCGCCACGTCGACGTGACCAAGTGCACGGGCTGCGGCGTTTGCTGGTCGAAGTGCCCGTCCAAGGTATCCAGCGAGTTCGACCTGGGCCTCGGCAAGCGGAAGTCGATCTACGTGCCCTTCCCCCAGGCCATCCCGATGAAGCCGGTCATCGATGAGAAGACCTGTATCTACTTCAAGACCGGCAAGTGCAAGGCTTGCCAGATGTTCTGCCCGACCGGCTCGATCCTCTTTGATCAGCAGGATGAGTTGGTCCAGGAGAAGGTCGGGGCAATCATCGTCGCCACCGGCTACGACCAGTGGGATCCCAGCCCCTACGGCGAATACGGCTACGGACGCTACAAGGACGTCATCACCGGCCTCGAGTTCGAGCGGTTGATCAACGCCTCCGGGCCGACCGAGGGCAAGGTCAAGCGGCCGTCCGACGGGAAGATCCCCGAGACCGTGGCGATCATCTCCTGCGTCGGCTCGCGCGACGAGGCCAAGGGCATCCCCTATTGCTCCAAGACCTGCTGCATGTACGCGGCCAAGCACGCCGTCCTGGTCGAGGAGAAACTCCACGGCCATCCCTACGTCTTCTACATGGACGTCCGCACCCCGGGCAAGGGTTACGAGGAGTTCTACAAGCGGGCCACCGAGGAACACCACGCCACTTACATTCGCGGGCGGGTCTCCAAGATCTACCCCAAGGACGGCAAGCTGGTCTGCGTCGGTGAGGACACCCTCCTCGGTAAGAAAGTTGAGGTCGCGGTGGACCTGGTGGTCCTGGCCTCGGCCATGGTCCATCAGCCCGGCGCTACCAAGCTGGCCCAGACCCTGGGCATCTCCTATGATCAAAACCAATTCTACACCGAGGCCCACGCCAAGCTGCGTCCGGTCGAGACCAACACGGCCGGCATCTACCTGGCCGGCGCCTGTCAGGGTCCGAAGGACATCCCCGAGACGGTCGCCCAGGCCGGCGCGGCCGCCTCGAAGGTCATCGGCCTCCTGGCCAAGGACAGGTTGGAGACCGAGCCGCTGGTGGCCAGCTGCAACGAGGCCATCTGCTCGGGTTGCCTGTGGTGCAAGCCGATCTGCCCGTACAAGGCCATCGATGCCAAGATGATCAAGGAGCGGATCGCCGGCGGCAAGACCATCGAGCGTCAGGTCGCCTCGGTCAACGCCAGCCTGTGCCAGGGCTGCGGGGCCTGCACGGTGGCCTGCCGGACGGGGGCCATGAACGTCCTCGGGTTCACCAACGAACACATCCTGGCGGAGGTGGACGCGCTATGTCTGTAGACGAAAAAGCGGCCCCGAACGCCACGCCGGCCCCGGAGGGCTGGGAACCAAAGATCATCGGCTTCGCCTGCAACTGGTGCACTTACGCCGGCGCCGACCTGGCCGGGACGAGCCGGATCCAGTACCCGCCGAACATCCGGGTCATCCGCGTCCCGTGCTCCGGCCGGATCAACCCGCAGTTCGTCATCCGCGCCTTCCAGCGCGGGGCCGACGGCGTGCTGGTGGCCGGCTGCCATCCCGGGGACTGCCACTACTCCACCGGCAACTACTTCGCCCGCCGCCGCTACCTCCTGGCCAAGCGGCTCATCGAGTACCTCGGCCTGGAGCCTGACCGGTTGCAGGTCCGCTGGATTTCGGGCTCCGAAGGCCAGAAGTTCGCCGAGACGGTCAGGGAGATGACCGAAAAAGTCAGGGCCCTCGGCCCCCAGAGGAGGCTCGGGGAGACGCTATGAGCGCTGTCCTTTCAGATCAGCAAGCGGCCCTCCGTGAGGAAGTCAAGAAGCTGCTCGCCGACGGGACCGTCAAGGGTTTCATCGGCTACGCCCGCGGCCGCGACTCCTATCATCCGGCGCCGACCATCGTCACCCGGCCCGACCAGGTCGATGGACTCATCCTCGACCAGTTCTGCATCTTCGGCCTGCCCAAGTACCTCCTCGACTACATCTTCCAGGACGGCAAGATGGGCATCGTCGTCAAAGGTTGCGACTCCCTGGCCCTTGGCCGCCTCCTCGCCGACCACCGGGTCGACCGGGCCAAGGTCCACGTCATCGGCCTCCCATGCGCCGGCATCCTGAACAACGAGAAGGTGGCGACCCTAGGCCTCGGCAAGATCCAAAAGGTCACCGACAAGGGCACGGCCTTCCTCGCCGAGGGCGATAAGAAGACGGCCGAACTGCCCAAGGCCGAGTACCTCTGGCAAAAGTGCCAGTGGTGTGAGAACCACAACCCGGTCGCCTGCGACACCCTCCTCGGCGCCGAGGTCGAGAACGTGGCCGCCAAGCCACGGGACTACTCGGACGTCAAGGAGCTCGAGAAGATGTCGGCCGAGGAGAAGTCGGCCTACTGGGCCCGCCAGTTCTCGCGGTGCATCCGCTGCTATGCCTGCCGGAACGTGTGTCCGGCCTGCAACTGCCGCGAGTGCGTCTTCGACATCGCCGAGCCGCGCTGGCTGGGCAACACGGTCAAGCTCTCCGACCAGCAGATGTTCCACTTCACCCGGGCCTTCCACGTCGCCGGACGGTGCGTCGACTGCGGCGAGTGCGAGCGGGTCTGCCCGATGGAGATCCCCCTGATGAGACTGCAACGGAAGCTGCAGAAGGACATCATCGAGCTGTTCGGCAACCCGAAGCCCTACGCCCCTTCCGAGGTCGAGTCGCTCGGCCAGTTCCGAGCGAGCGAAGACCCGGAAGAGTTCATGTGAGGAGGTGACGCCGATGTACACCATCGCTCAGGATAGCCTCAGGACGCTGCTGGACAGACTAAGCCGAGATTATCTGCTCATCGCCCCGGTCGAGGAAGACGGCGTCACCCGGCTGAAACCGGCCAAGTCCGGCGCCGAGGTCAGCCTCGACTACGGCAACACGGCCACCTCCCTCAAGGACTTCCTGTTTCCCCAGAGTGAAGACCTCTTGCGCTTCGTCACCGACGGGACCCTGACCATCGAGGAGATCCAGCCTGACCGGAAGCAGGTCGCCTTCGGCATCCGACCGTGCGACCTGGCCAGCGTGGCCCTGATGGACAAGGTCCTGACCACCGGGGAGTTCTCGGACGCCCACTATCAGGCCAGGCGGGACAACACCGTCCTCGTCGGCCTGGGTTGTGAGTCCCCGGCCGACACCTGCTTCTGCACCAGCTACGGCTACAACCCGGGGTACTCGGGCGGGGCCGACCTGATGCTCTACAAGGACGGCGATAATTACCTGGCCGAGGCCCTCACCGAGAAGGGCCGGACGCTGGTCGGCGGACCCGGCGAGGGACTCTTCAAGCCGGCCGACGAAGCCTCCGGCGAGGCCGTCAAGAAGTCCTACGTCGAGAAGGAAGTTCCCTTCGGCAGCGAAGTCAAGGTCGAGGGGATCGACAAGCTCCTTGACAACTTCTTCAATGACCAATACTGGGACGACGTTTCCCGCCGCTGCCTGAACTGCGGGACCTGCACCTATGTCTGCCCGACCTGCCACTGCTTCCTCCTCACCGACGAGGCTCGGGGCGGCCAGGGGCTGCGTTTTCGGTGCTGGGACTCGTGCATGTTCGCCAACTACACGAAGATGGCCGGCGGTCACAACCCGCGCCCGAGCAAGAAGGAGCGGGTCCGCCAGCGCTTCATGCACAAGCTCAACTACTATTCCCACCGTTATGGTAGCTACCTGTGCACGGGGTGCGGCCGGTGCGTGGCCAAGTGCCCGGTGGGTCTGCACATCGCCGGCGTCATCAACGACGTCAAGGGGGTGAAGGCCCATGCCTAAGAACGTGCTCGTCCCGCATGTGGCCACGATCAACAAGATCAAGCCGCAGACGGCCGTCTCGGACGTCAAGCTGTTCGAGGTCACCTTCGACGATCCGGCGGTCATGGAGAGCTTCTCCTACCACTCCGGGCAGTGCGCCATGGTCTCTCTCTTCGGGGTCGGCGAGGCCCTGTTCTGCCTGACCTCGTCGCCCACCCGGAAGGGCTTCATCGAGTTCGCCGTCAAGCGGGTCGGCAAGGTCAGCGACGCCCTCCACGAGGCCGAGGTCGGCCAGAAAATCGGCGTTCGCGGGCCTTACGGCAACCATTTCCCACTGGACATGCTGAAGGGCAAGGACCTGATCTTCATCGGGGGCGGCATCGGCCTGGCCCCGCTACGCTCGTTAATCAACAATGTGCTGGACAATCGAGCCGAGTATGGTAAAATTGATATTATCTACGGGGCCCGTTCCCCGGGCGACCTGTGCTTCAAGGACGAGCTCGCCGAGGACTGGGCCAAGCACGACGAGAACACCAAGGTCTCCCTGACCGTCGACAAGGGCGACGAAACCTGGACCGGGTCGGTCGACTTGATCCCGACCTTCCTGGAGAAGCTCAACCCGTCGCCCAAGGGCGCCGTGGCCATCACCTGCGGGCCCCCGATCATGATCAAGTTCACCCTCCAGTCCCTGTCCAAGCTGGGCTTCACCCCCGACCAGATCGTCACCACCCTGGAGATGAAGATGCAGTGCGGGGTGGGCAAGTGCGGACGGTGCAACGTCGGGGATAAATATGTCTGCATCGACGGTCCCGTCTTCACCCTGGCTCAGCTGAGCCAGCTCCCGCCGGAGTTCTGATTCGCCGGGCTCCACGTGGAGCGGCGTAAGAGACAAATGGTCCCGGCCCGGCGCGCCGGGCCGGGACCGGCATGTTGACATCGCCAGACACTTGGACCCAAGACCAGTAGACGCGCGTCCGAGGTCGTCGGGAGTTGGGGGTCAGGATGAAAACCACCGAGTTGCTAGGGGAAATACAACCGGACCTGGAACGCCTCGAGCAGTTCATGGCCCAGTGCCTGAGCGACCCCGAGCCGACGGTCAAGGACGCCTCCCTCCACCCCTTGCGGGCCGGGGGCAAGCGGCTCCGTCCCGCCCTGGTCCTCCTGGCCGCCAAGTTCCACGACTACGCCCCGGAAAGACTCATCCCCGTCGCCGCCGGGGTTGAGTTGATGCACATGGCCACCCTGGTCCACGATGACGTCATTGACGACTCGCCGACCCGACGCGGCCTGTCAACGGTCAATTCCCGTTGGTCGAACAAAGTGTCCGTGCTGGTCGGCGACCATCTCTTCGCGGCCGCCGTCGCCCTCATCGCCCAAAACTCCGACAACGAGACAATTAAACTCCTCGCCCACACCATTTCCGAGGTCGTCCGAGGCGAGATCAAGCAGACCAACGCCGGCTGGCGCCTCGGGCTGACCGAGGCCGAGTACGTCGAGCGAATCGGCCTGAAGACGGCCTCGTTCTTCGGGGCCTGCTGCCACGTGGGGGCCCGCCTCAGCGGGGCGCCCGAGGGCATCACCCTGGAGCTACGCCAGTATGGACTGGAGATCGGCGTGGCCTTCCAGATGATGGACGACGTCCTCGACGTCAACGGCGACGCCCGCGACACCGGCAAGCCCGTCGGCGGCGACCTCAAGAGCGGCGTCCTGACCCTCCCGGTCATCTACGCCCTCGCCCATTCGCCCGACCGGGCCCGGCTGGAGGCCCTGATCAAGAGCCGTTCGTTCAATAACGGCCAGTTGGAGGAGGCTCTCGAGGTCGTCCGCAAGAGCGGCGGCGTCGAGTACACCCTCAAGACGGCGGCCGGCTACGTCGACCGGGCCAAGGTCCGCCTCGAAGGCTTGCCGGACCGGCCGACCAAGGGGACCCTTTTGAGCCTGGCCGATTTCATGGCCAACCGGGCGGTCTGAGGGCTTCCCGGATTGTCCATTTTACCTGGCGTTTTGCTGGCAAAGGCCGGTCGGACCAAGGTCCGATTTGCCAAAGCCTAACAAGTGTGATATGATATCCACAGTACCTGTCGCTGCGACTCTAAAAGGTGTCAGCCATCGGCTGGCACCTTCTTGTTGACGGCCAGACAGAAGAAAACCAAGAGGTGCTTATGATCCAAACCGTGAAGCTCGACCCGATCCTTCTCGACAACATCAACCGACTCGGCTACTCCAAGCCCACGCCCGTCCAGACGGCCAGCATCCCGCCGGCCCTCGAGGGCCGGGACCTGGTGGCCACGGCGGAGACCGGAAGCGGCAAGACGGCCGCCTTCCTCCTGCCCATCCTGCAGAGGCTGATGGCCTCAGCCCGCGGGCAGGTCCGCAGCCTGATCCTGTGCCCGACCCGGGAAATCGCCCTGCAAACCCACACCGAGGCTCAGAAACTCGGCCAGGGTACCGGGCTCCGCAGCGCCGCCGTCTACGGCGGCGTCGGGATGGAGCCCCAGACCAAGGCCCTGCGGAGCGGCGTCGACATCGTCGTCGCCACCCCCGGCCGCCTCCTCGACCACATGGGGAGAGGGAACGTCAAGTTCCAGGGGCTGCAGGTGCTCATTCTCGACGAGGCCGACCGTATGCTGGACATGGGCTTTCTGCCCGACATCAAGCGGATCCTCAGCGCCCTCCCGCAGGAGCGGCAGACCATGCTCTTCTCGGCGACCATGCCGCCGGAGATCCTCTCCCTGACCAACCGGTTCATGAAGGGCCCCGTGCGGGTGGCCATCGGCCGTCCGACGACCCCCCCGAAGACCATCTCCCAGGCCGTTTACGCGGCTGAGCCGCAGGAGAAGACCCATCTCCTCCTGGGCCTGGTCAAGGCCAAGGGAATGAACAGCGTCCTCATCTTCACCCGGACCAAGCATCGCGCCGATCGCCTGGCCAAGCAGCTCTCCCACGAGGGCATCCGGACGGCCTGCATCCACGGGGACCGTTCGCAGCACCAGCGCGAGGCGGCCCTTGACGGGTTCCGCAAGGGCGCCTACCGGGTCCTCGTGGCCACCGACATCGCCGCCCGCGGCCTGGACGTCCAGGGGGTCACCCACGTCATCAACTATGACCTGCCGGCCATCCCTGAAGACTACATCCACCGCATCGGCCGGACGGCCCGGGCCGGTGCTTCCGGCCAGGCCATCAGCCTAGTGACTCGGGAAGACGGCGACGCCCTTCGGCACATCGAGATGGCCATGGGGCAGGAACTGCGCCTGGCCGCCGCACCGCGGGGGTAAGGCCCCGCGCGAATAGGGTCCGAACAAGAGAGCCCGGGGGTCTACAAAGACCCTCCGGGCTCAAGTCGTTTCTTGGGGGCAAACCGGACGGCGACCGTCACCGAGGCGGCGAGACCTGCCCGCAATCACCGCGACTGGCTGCGGGCCTTCCCCGGGATGACATCCTGCCAGTATCGGCCGTTGCTGTATGAGTTCCGCTCAAGGGAACGGACCCGGTTGCCGACCTCCAGCGGGAAGAGGCGGTCGACCTCCTGCAGGTTGCGGTTGAGGATGAACATGGTCCCGGCCCAAAGCCCTCCGAAGATCACCGCCAGGATGACGTAGGCGCTAGGTTGAGGTTTCGCCGCGAGGGCCGAGATGACCATCAGAGCGGCGGCGAGGCCGAGGATGATCCCGCTCAGGACGAGCTTTCCCGTGGCCGTCCGCTTCTTCCCAGCCTCGACGCAGGCCCGGCAGAAGAACATCGTGAAAGGGGCGAAGTCTTGCCGGATCTGCATCATCCGATTACCGTGCATCTCCTGACGGCTGTTGGCCGCCCTCAACTCCAGGACCACCCCGTCGGCGGCTTCCCGGCCACAGTGCTCGCACTTCACCGTTACGATCCCTCCACTTGCCTACAAGCTTGTTGCTAAATTACGGTGCGGAGGGGCGAAACCCTGCTTAGTCGGGTTTAGTTTAGCCGGCGAAGACGGTGACCACGTTCACCGACACAGAGGCGGTCCCAGGATGGTCGACTTGATGAAGAGCTTCATGTTCAGGTCCCCCCGGCGACTACTGCTTGCCCGGAGCCGGTTTTTACCGCGGCGAGGGTAATTCCTTCCACCGCGGGGCCCGCTTCCGGCTCCACGGTTCCCCGAACTGTGAGCCCCGGCCTTAGAAGTCAGGATGGCTTGCCCCGACCCTCGCGGCCAGGTCATCGACCTTGGTGAACGGCTCAGGAGTCAGGCGGCGCTCGGCGAAGGGGAAGAGGACGTTGCCCTCCTTCTCGATGTGGGCCGGAAGGACGTCGAGGATCTTCTGGGCCGCCTCCGCCAGGGCGTAGCGGTCGGGGGGCCTCCCTGGCCAGTTCCCGGACCATCTGGGCGTGGGCTTCCTCGATCACCTCGTGCTCGCGGAGCATCTGCTCCACCGGGCCGCCTTTATGCCCGAAGATCGGCCGTAGGGACGGGAAGAGAGCCTCCTCCTCTTGGCGGAAGTGCTCGTTCAGGGCCTCGTCGAGGAAGTCGGAGAAGGACTTGAAGCCGTCGATGAGCTGCCCCATCGGGCGCCCCTCGCGCAGCCAGGCCACGTAATGGGTCAGGTCTCCCAGATGGTCCAACGCCCGCTCATGGTCCTCACGGAACTTGCCGATTATCTCCGGCATGACTACGCCCCCTCATCGATGACTTCTCCCCGATATCATTCCGTGACGGGGGGAAGATAAGCCCGCCGGGGTTTGGCCGCACGCGAGCGACGGATGAGTCAAGAGGCGGCCTGGGGCGGCCCGCTCCGGTAGACACGAGAAGGGGTGATGACCTTGGTCAGGACGCCGGATGAGGACAAAGTCAATGCCAGGAAGCAGGCCCGCCCAAAGTTCGAGTTCAGCCTGGACCTCGACCGTTTGAACATGGAGATGGCTTCGGAGCTGGGCCCCGACAAGGGCCCGCGGAGCCGGGGCAAGGGCGTCGCCGGCCGGACCGAGACTGAGGCGAAAGCCTGGGCAGCCGGCGGGCTCGAGGAGGAGAGCCGGCGCAAGCAGACCCTCACCCGCGAGCAGGCCGAGGACTTCGCGCGGAGCGAGCCTCGCGGCCGGACCAAGGAGCAGTGACCCACCAAGGACAGTGACGTTCCGGTGATCGCCGGCCGGTGTCGGGCCCGGGGCCTTTCGCCCCGGGCTCGCCGCTTTTCCCGCCCAGACAGGAAACCCATGGCCAGCGGCGAATTGCTCCCCATTATTCGCAGTTGACTCTTCGGTCTATCGAAGGAGGCCTTTTGCTTGAAGATCGGGTTTCATGGCGCCACCGAGACGGTCACCGGATCGCAGTTCCTGGTCGAGACCGGGGGCCTGCGACTGCTGGTCGACTGCGGGATGCATCAAGGCGGGGAGGAGGCCGAGGGACTCAACCGCGAAGGCTTCGCCTTCGACCCGTCGTCCGTCGATTTCCTCCTCCTGACCCATGCCCACATCGACCACAGCGGCCTGGTGCCGCGCTTGGTCAAGGAAGGGTTCAAGGGCAAGATCGTGGTCACCCCGGCCACCGGCGACCTCCTCGGCGTGATGCTCGCCGACAGCGCCCACATCCAAGAGATGGAGGCCGAGTGGCAGAGCCGCAAACGGGTGCGGGCCGGCCTTCCGCCGGTGGAGCCCCTCTACAGCGTGCCCGACGCCGAAAGATGCCAGGCCTACCTCCGCACCCTCGGCTACGGCACCCCCGGCGACCTCGGCCGCGGGGTCAGCGTCGTCTACCATGACGCCGGCCACATCCTCGGCTCGGCGATCATCGAGATCCGGGCCGAGGGGAAGCGGGTCGTCTTCTCGGGTGACCTCGGCAACCGCGACACGCCGATCATCCGTGACCCGTCCCGGCTCGACGGGGCCGACGTGGTGGTCATGGAATCGACCTACGGCGACCGGCTCCATCCGTGCAAGCAGGACAAACGGTCGATGCTGGCCGATGTCTTCCGGCGGACCCACGAGCGGCGCGGCAACCTGATCATCCCGGCCTTCGCCGTCGGGCGGACCCAGGAGCTGCTGTACGAGATCAACACGCTGTTGGACAAGCGAGAGATCGCCGCCGCCAGGGTGTTCATCGACAGCCCGCTGGCCATCTCGGCGACGGAAATCTTCAAGCGCCATCCGGAGTGCTACGATGAAGAGGCCCAGCAGCTCCTCGCCTCCGGTGAGGACCCCTTCGAGTTCCCGGGCGTCGCCTACACCCGGACCAGCGACGAGTCGAAGGCCCTGAACAACTTCGACGGCGGGGTGACGATCATCTCGGCCAGCGGGATGTGCGAGGCCGGCCGGATCAAGCATCATCTGAAGCACAACCTCTGGCGGCCGGAGGCGACCGTCCTCTTCGTCGGCTTCCAGGCCCGGGGGACCCTCGGGCGGTACATCAGGGAAGGGCACAAGATGGTCCGCATCTTCGGCGAGGAGATCGCCGTCAAGGCCGAGATCGTCTCGATCGACGCTTTCTCGGCCCACGCCGATCAGACCGGCCTCCTCGATTGGCTGGGGGCCTTCCACCGCAACGGGCATCACCCCGAACGGATCTTCCTGGTCCACGGCGAACCGGCGGCTATCCAGACTCTGTCCGAACAGGTGCGGTCCCACTACGGTCAACCGGCGGCGATTCCCCAGCCGCATGAGGTGTACGAAGTCTGAGGATGTTAGACTCCGAGGTGATGGCCGAATGATGACTCAAGCATCGAACCCGAAGAGTGCCGAGTTGTTCGCCCGCGCCCAAGAGCTGATTCCCGGCGGCGTCAACAGCCCGGTCCGGTCGTTCCGGGGGGTCGGCGGGAACCCGCTCTTCATCGCCCGCGGCTCCGGTTCGCACCTCTGGGACGTGGACGGCCACGAGTACATCGACTACGTCGGCTCGTGGGGCCCGCTGATCCTGGGGCACTGCGACCCGGACGTCATCGCCGCCGTCAAGAAGACGGCCGAGACCGGCACCAGCTTCGGCGCGCCCACCGAACTCGAGGTGGAGCTGGCCCAGGTCGTCGTCGACCTGGTCCCCGGGGTGGAGATGGTCCGGATGGTCAACTCCGGGACTGAGGCGACGATGAGCGCCCTCCGCCTGGCCCGCGCCTACACCGGCCGGAACCGGATCGTCAAGTTCATTGGCTGCTACCACGGGCACGCCGACCAGTTGCTGGTGAAAGCCGGCTCGGGTGCGGCCACCCTGGGCATCCCCGACAGCCCGGGCGTCCCGCCCAGCGTGGCCGCGACGACCATCGCCGTCCCCTACAACGATATCGACGCCTTGGCCGAGGTCTTCCGCCAGAACGGGGCGGACATCGCCGCGGTGATCATCGAACCGGTGGCCGGGAACATGGGGGTCGTCCCGCCGCGCCCCGGTTACCTCGAGGCCGTCCGTCGGTTGACCCGCGACCACGGGGCCCTCTTCATCTGGGACGAGGTCATGACCGGCTTCCGGGTCGCCCTCCACGGAGCCCAGGCCCGCTATGGGATTGACCCCGACCTGACCTGCCTCGGCAAGGTCATCGGCGGCGGGCTGCCGGTCGGCGCCTACGGCGGAAAGCGGGAGATCATGGAGATGGTCGCCCCGGCCGGTCCGATGTACCAGGCCGGCACCCTCTCCGGCAACCCCCTGGCGATGGCCGCCGGGCTGGTCACCCTGAAGAAGCTGAGCCAACCCGGGGTCTTCGAGGGGCTTGAGGCCCGCACCACCGAGCTGGCCGGCTGGCTCCGCGAGACCCTTCGGCGGCTGGGCCTCGGCTACCGGGTCAACCAGATCGGGGCCATGTTCACCCTGTTCTTCACCGATCACGAGGTCTGGGATTGGGACGACGCGGCCACCTGCGACACGAAGAAGCACGCCGCCTTCTTCCACGCCATGCTCAAGCGGGGTGTCTACCTGGCCCCGTCGCAGTTCGAAGCCTGCTTCACCGGCACGGCCCACAGCCAGGCCGACCTCGAGGCTACCGCCAGGGCGGCCCACGAGGCCCTCAAGGAAATCGCCGAAGTCGCCGGTTGAAGTCGCGGACTGAAGTCGCGGGCCGAGGGAGTTGGTCCGGCCCGATGGGCAGCCTTGAAGATCTCGCCCCCGAACGGCTCCGCGAGCTCCTGACCGACCTGGCTAAGCGCTGGCTGGCCCACGACGGCCTGTGGTTTCAGGCCGTCGAGGGCGCCTACGGGCTCGACCGGGCCATCGCCCTCGACGCCCGGGCTTGGGAGAGATTCACCGTCATCGAGGCCGAGCGGATCAAGCGCTTCCTCGGTCTGCCCGAGCGCGGCGGGCTCGATGCCCTTGACCGCGCCCTGCGCTTCCGGCTCTACGCCTTGATCAATGACCAGGTCATTGACAGGCCGGACCACCGGACCCTGGTCTTCACGATGAAGGCCTGTCGGGTTCAGGAGGCCCGGCGGCGGCGGGGATTGCCCGACTTCCCCTGCAAGCCGGTGGGACTGGTCGAGTACGCCGGTTTCGCCCGGACCATCGATGACCGGATCCATGCCGCGTGCCTGACCTGCCCGCCTGACGAACATCCCACCGAGCACTGGTGCGCCTGGCGCTTCACCATCGACTGATCCACTAATCCACACCCATCATCGCCGAATGAGAGGTGCCTGTCGTGGCCATCGTCGGAGCCTGCATCGCCCCGCACGGCGAGGCGATCCTGCCCGAGCTGGCGGGGGACGCCTTCGAGGCCTTCGCCCAGACCCGTCAAGCCATGGAGGAATTGAGCCGCCGGATGGCTGCCCGGCGGCCGGAAGTGATTGTCCTGGCGACGCCGCACGGTCTGCGCCTGGAGGGGCACATCGCCGTCGTCACCTCGGAGTACGTCCAGGGCAGTCTGACCGCCCCGGGTGGGGACGGCCGGGTCGCCCAGGAGTTCCGAACCGATCGGGAGATGGCCCGGGCCATCGTCCAAAGAGCCCGTGGAAACCGTCTGCCGGCCGTCGGCTGCAACTACGGAGCCCTCGAGGGCCAGGCCTCCAACGTCCCCCTCGACTGGGGGTCGATCATCCCTCTTCACTACCTCGGAGCCCGTCTGCCCGAGGCCGAGCGGCCGCGGCTGGTCCTCGTCGGCCCGACCCGCGAGATCCCCCTTTCCCAGCTGGTCCAGGTGGGACGGATCGTCGCCGAACTGGCCGAGGAGTCCGACCGGCGGGTCCTCTTCGTGGCCAGCGCCGACCAGGGCCACGCCCATCAAGAAGGCGGCCCCTACGGGTTCTCACCCGCGGCCGCCAATTATGATGCCACCGTCAAGGACCTGGTCGTCCAGAACCGCCTCCATAAGCTTCTGGACATCGATCCCCGGCTGGTCGACGAGGCCAAGCCCGACAGCCTCTGGCAGATGCTGATCCTTCACGGGGTGACTCAGATCGTCCCGATGAAGGCCGAGCTCTTATCGTATGAAGTCCCGACCTACTTCGGGATGCTGGTGGCTGATTATCAGCCCGAGCGCGGTGGATAGGAGGAGGCGCAAGAAGACCATTCGACAGGAGGAGGAGAACGGACGTTCGTGAAGTAAGCTTAGCACAGTAGGGTCAGACCTCGGAGGGGATGGAGGCAGTCAGGTGGCCACATCCGGTTTCTTCGAGAAGAGCCGAGAACAGTCAGTAGTTAAGGCCAACATTGCGACTAGATACTTCTGGGCATGGGCAAAGATACTGGTTCGTCAGAGCGTGGGCAGGTACGGCCCGGAGAGACGAATAGCATATGTTGATCTTTTTGCCGGGGCTGGGCGCTACAAGGACGGGACGAAGTCGATTCCCCTTCGGATCCTGGAAGAAGCGATCAAGGATCCAGACATGAGGCGTTCGATTATCACCGTCTTCAATGACCGAAACGCGGAACATGTTAAGTCACTTCGGGAAGCGATTGCCGCGACTCCGGGAGTGGAGAACCTCACCCACCGCCCGGTTGTCTTCAATTACGAGGTAGGCGAATCGCTCGCTAGAGTCCTCGAATCAACAAAGCTGGTTCCCACGTTCGTCTTTATTGACCCGTGGGGGTACAAGGGACTATCGCTTCGACTGGTTGACTCAATTCTTAAAGACTGGGGATCCGATTGCCTCTTTCTGTTCAACTACAATCGGGTCAACATGGGTATCGACAACTTCATGGTCGCTGAGCACATCAGAGCCCTCTTCGGAGCGGATAGGTCGGAATCGCTTCGACGTGATCTCACGCCCGCCAGCTCTCAGGACAGAGAGGCTGGCATACTCAGAGAACTTGGGGATGCACTGGGCGCGGGCACGGGAAGGTTCGTCCACACCTTTGCGTTCAAGAACATGAAGGGCACACGCACAAGCCATTACCTCGTATTCGTGAGCAAGAACCAGACCGCCTACGAGATAATGAAAGATATCACGGCCAAGGAGAGTACCTCGCAGGTCCAAGGGGTTCCTTCCCATGTCTTCAATCCGGCCGAGAAAGCGATGGGCACCCTCTTTGACTTGTCACACCCTCTGGATGATCTCATGGAAATGCTCGCCATGGAATTCCGGGGGCAGACCATCACCGTGAGAAGCATTTTTAGAAGTCACAACGTGGGCAGGCGGTACATTCTTCAGAACTACAAGGACGCCCTCAAGACTCTGGAGGGAGAGGATAGGGTCAAGGCTAGCCCAGACTTAAGGCGAAGAAAGAAAGGCACACTAGCCGACTGGGTAGAGATTACATTTCCGGCGTGAAAGGAGGACAACACGGTTGTCGCTGAAGTCAAGCATTGAATGGACGGAAGCCACCTGGAATCCGCTCACCGGTTGCTCGAAGATCAGTGCAGGCTGCAAGCACTGCTATGCTGAACGTTTGGCCGTACGGCTAAAAGCTATGGGGAACCCGCATTATGCCAATGGCTTTACGTTGACTTTCCACGAGACTGCTCTTGACCTTCCTCTCACTTGGCGTAAGCCTCAGATGGTTTTCGTCAATTCAATGAGCGACCTGTTCCACGAAGACGTGCCTCTGAACTTCATCGAACGGGTATTTACGACCATGCGGAGAGCCGATTGGCACCGATTCCAGGTGCTGACGAAAAGATCGTCCCGTTTGGCCGAAGTGAGCCGGCTTCTCCCATGGCCGTCCAATGTCTGGATGGGTGTGACCGTGGAGGACGAAGCAGCCAAGTCACGCATAGACCACTTGCGCCAAACGCCAGCCCGGGTCAAATTCCTTTCGCTTGAACCGCTTCTTGGGCCGTTGGGCAAGATGAATTTGGAGGGAATCGACTGGGTGATCGTTGGCGGAGAGTCAGGTCCAGGAGCACGGCCGATGGATTCCCGGTGGGTCACGGATATTCGAAACCAATGCTTGAGCGGCGGGGTCCCGTTTTTCTTCAAGCAGTGGGGAGGCGTGAATCGGAAGAAATCAGGAAGGGAATTCGAAGGGCGCACTTGGGACGAAATGCCGGTTTGTGTCGCTACCGGTCAGTAGCTTACTTGTCGTTACGGTCCCTCTCAGTCCATGGCTTCAGGTCGATGACCGGGCTCCCCGGGAGGGCATCGAGGTCGCGGACCACAAGGCGGAGGCCGTCCAGGCCGGCCGTGACACTTGGCCAAGGTGGACTTTCCGTCCACGGGTTTGGAGGGCCGAAGAAGGAAGAGGGCGGAGCGGTTTTCGCCGCCCTGCCTTGCTTTCTCCCAGCTCCGCAACTACTGAGCCCCTGACCACGCTGATGCCTTGCCTAGGCCCCGACCTGAAACCCCGCCTCCTCGAGCTTCCTTCTGGCCAAGGCCTTTTCCTCATCGGTAAAGAGCTCCGCCCACTCTGGTCGGAGGACGAGGTTCTCAACTGAAAGCTTCAGGAGGCCGTGCTCCCAGAGGAAGCTAAAGCCGCCTGTGTAAATCGCTCGTTTTGGGCCTTGCTTGGAGTCCCGCAAAATGCTTGGCTAATTTGGCCCCAAACTTTGAACCAACTTACACCTGGTTTATTATAGCGAACGGCCCCTCCGCTATAATAACCCCGGGGCCAACTATAGCGGTCGACAATAACCATGCCACACCATGGCCAAACCTTGCCGATCACTGCCAACCTTGACCAAACCTTGCCCTAACTTAGGACCAACCATTCCGAAGCACGAAGCCGGTGATGTGGCCACCTTTGTGTATCGGAATGGTTACGTGCCCCCAACGTGTTGAGCTAAGAGAAGACCTCCCAGAGACGTGTACCTGGCTAGGTCGAGTCCTCAAGTCCGACCTCACTTTCGATCCTGCGTGTAAGCCGCTTCACCTCGAAGATGTCGATCAGCGGGCCGTCAGGGGACACCACGACTCGGCCGATGGGGTTAGACGTG
>DASXUT010000162.1 GCA_036504675.1 Bacillota bacterium
CTATAGTAGATGCTCCGGTAGGAGGCGATCCTGCTCAGCCCGGCCACCGAGAACATGGTCATCACGGTGGCCAGCGCCGTCACCGCGTTGATCATCCCGAGGGCGGTGGCTTTCTCGCCCTTCCTCGAGTGCCTCAGGATCATCGATGATTGGACCGGGTAGAAGACGTGGAAGCCCGTGCTCATGACCAGGGTGGCGGCGATGAGTCCGACGAAGCCCGTGACATGGCCGTAAAGGACGAGCCCGAGAGCGACCACGGCCATACAGACGGCGGCCAGGGTGGACTGGGGAAGGGCGAAAGCCACGACGGCCAGGAAGCCGGTGGCCAGCCCGGGGAGTTCGCGAAGGCCCTCGATGGCCCCGACCTGATCCCCGGGGATCCTCATGTCTTTCAGGAAGTTGGGGTAGACCCCCCGGAACAAGCTCTGGCCCAGCTGGAAGAAGAGGGCCGAGAGGGCGACGAGG
This sequence comes from Bacillota bacterium, assembly GCA_036504675.1. Lineage (NCBI taxonomy): Bacteria > Bacillati > Bacillota > Bacillota bacterium. The sequence continues at coordinate 466 of DASXUT010000162.1, forward strand.
CCCAGGTCCCTCCCCAAAGAAAAAACGCCCAGGGCCGAACGAGGCCGGGCCGGGCCTTGCGAAGGTACGTCACGGTCAGTGGGATCCGGCATGGTCGGCCCTCCTGGCCAGGGTGATGGTCCCCTCGCCGGGATCGCCCACCTCTTCGGTGACCCCGATGTATCGCAAGTAACCGGTGAAAGCGGAAACCAGAGCGGCGTATTCTCGCCCGTTCTGCGGGAGGCGCGTCTCCGGCGGGATCCGGAGCTGCCGAAGGAGCTTGTCGGGAAGGTCTTCGCGGATCATCCGGCCGTCCTTGAACTCCGCCGGCAGGCTGAGATAGACCAGGCTCGACTGGGGGCAGACCTCGATGAAGTCTTCCCCATAGACCAGGCCCTCCCGGTCGAGCAACTCGCGGATGGCCAGGGCCCGGCAGGTCCTGCCGGTGAGGGTCGCCCGGGCCCGGAGGGTCTTCCTGAAGTCCCGTAACTGCGGGTCCTGGGTGAGGATCCGGTCCGCCAGTCTCAGGTCGTAGCCGGCCCGACCGTCGGGTATGGACAGCGGGGTGTCGAAGGCGACGATCCCCGGCATGAACTCGATGATCAGGCTGACCAGTTCCTCGTCGGCCCGGGTGACGAAGCGGCCGACGAGATCGAGCCGTTCCCCTGACCCGACGCCGGGGGCATAGGCTTCGGCCCACAGGCGGGAGGCCTTTCCATCCCGCTCCGGCACGCTCATGCACTCGGCCAGAACCGGCAGACCCTTTCCGTCCTTCTTCAGGACGCAGAAAGCGGTCGGTTCATAGGCGGAAGCAGTGATCGGCGTCAAGTCGACCCCGATGAAGTTCATCCGGTACCTCCGGCGGCCGTCCACGCTCTTCCCGGAGGCCGGCAAACCTTAGGGCCGCAAGCCTCCGAGCACCGCGTTGTGGAACTTGGGCCGACAATAAATTATACCAGCCTCAGCGCGGGGGTGCAAACGGTTAGTCAAGAGGATCATCGCCAGACGGTGCTCCGGGTCGATCCAGAGGGACGTCCCGGTGAAGCCGGTGTGCCCGTAAGCCCTGGGGGTCAGGAAGTCGCCGCCCGAGAAGGGGCCGTTCTCGTCCCCCCGGCGAACGCGCAGGGGCGGCTTGCTCCAACCCAGGCCGCGCGGGGCACCGAGATGGCCGGTCCAGTCCCGGGTGGCCGACTTGACGAGGGCCGGCGAGAGCAGTTGCCCCCGTGGGCCGACTCCGCCGTTCAGCCACATGGCGGAGAAAGCGGCCAGGTCCCGTCCGGTGGAGAAGAGCCCGGCGTGACCGGCCACGCCTTGCAGACCATAGAAGCAGTTGCCGTCATTCGCTTCGCCGCAGATGGTCCCGGTCCGCCAGCCGTTGAAAGCGGCCGCTTCCGCCCCGACGAGCCCCTGTTCGACCAAATTACCCACCTCGGTGGCGGCCGCCCGGGCGGGGTCGACCGGGGCCTCCCGGGCATCGTCGGCCGGGGCACTGTCGCCGTGAGCCGGCTTGCGGGCCCCAGGGGCCAGAGCGAAGGCGGTATCCAGCATCTTCAAGGGCCGGAAGATCTCCTGATCGGCGAAGCCATCCAGCCGCAGGCCGGTGGACCGGTGGACGACCTCACCCAGGAGGATGAAGCCGAGGTCGCTGTAGAGGACGCGGGTCCCCGGCTCGTAGGCCAACGGTGTCTGGCAGGTCGCCCGGATGACCTCTTCGGGCGTCCGGCAGTCGAGGTAGAAGGGACGCCAGGCCGGGAGCCCGGCGGTGTGGGTCAGCAAGTGCTGGAGGGTGACCGAGCGCTTGCCGTCCCCGTCGCCCCCCGCCGCTCGCCACTCCGGGAAGAACTCCCCGATCGGCTCGTCGAGGGCGATGTGCCCCCGGCCCGCCAAGATGAGGAGCGAGGTCAGAGTGGCCACCGGCTTGGTCAGCGAGGCCAGGTCGAACTGGGTGTCGAGGGTCATCTCCCGCTCGGTCGGGACGACCATCGCCCGGCCGAAGGCCCGTTGCGTGACGATGCCTTCGGGCCCGACGATGACGGCCACCGCTCCCGGATAGGCCCCGGTGGCCAGTCCGTCCTGAATCACGCCGAAGGCCCGTTCGAGGCCTCGGGGTAGGAACCGGTCGGCTGGGTTCAACGGCTCTTGCGGCTTGTCAGCGGGGAAGCCTCGCATGGCTCCAGCCCCCTACCTTGTCGTGGTATCCCTCGTGGCCATGCCCGCGCGTCGAGGCCGGATTGACGGCCATGAGACACAAGAGGCATATTCGTCCGGAGCGGCTCAACTCCTGCCGAAAAAAGAACGAGCGACCGCCGTACCGCGGCCGCTCACCCCGGCGGTCAAGGGCGCTCATGCCCCTCCGCGCTCGTAGGGCTCGCCCTCCTGCGCGGGGGCCTGCGCCCGCCCGACCACGCCGGCCAGCACGGCCAGGGTCAGCAGGTAGGGGATCATCTTGATGAACTGATAGGGGATCTTGCTGGAGACGACCCGAAAGCTGACCGACTCGGCGAAGCCGAAGAGGAAAGCGGCCCACATCGAGCCGAGGGCGCTCCAGTTGCCGAAGATCATCGCCGCCAGGGCGATGAAGCCCTTGCCCTGGGTCATCCCCTCGATGTACATCCCGGTGTGCTCGATGGCCAGGAAACTCCCGGCCAAGCCGGCGAAGGCGCCACCGATCGCCGTGCCGAGATAGCGCATCAGGTAGACGTTGACCCCGAGGGTATCGGCGGCCAGCGGGTTCTCGCCGCATGACCTCAGGCGCAGTCCAAAGACCGTCCGGTTGAGGACGTAGTGGGTGAAGGGGACAGCCAGCAGGGCCACGACGAGCAACGGCGAGATCCCCGTCACCAGCGGCTTGAGGACCTCGATCCGGTCAAGGCCGGGGATGTTCCACTTGGTGAACTGGTGGACCTCCGGGGAGGTCGTCGCCATGTGGAAGATCTGGATGCAGAGGAACCGGGCCAGACCCGCGGCGAGGATGTTGAGGGCCACGCCGCTGACGATCTGGTTGATCTTGAAGGTCACCGTGGCCACCGCGTGGATGAGGGCGAAGGCCATCCCGGCCAGCATCCCCAGGATGACCCCGACCATCGGGCCGTAATAGTAGCCCCCGACGGCACCGAAGAAGGTGCCGATGATCATCATCCCTTCGAGGCCGATGTTGACGATCCCCGATCGTTCGGAGTAGATGGCCCCCAGAGCGGTCAGGAGGACCGGGACGCTCATCCGCAGAGCGGAGGCCAGAAGTTCGCTGACGCTCATGCTCCGATGGCCTCCTTCTTCTTCTGGACCCGGATGTAGCGGGTCACGATTTCGTAGGCGACGACGATGGACAGGATCATCACGCCCTGGATGATCGTGATCACTTCAGCCGGCACGCCGGAGAAGACCAGGACACCCTCGGACCCCCGGCTCAGGAAGCCGAAGAGGAGCGCGCCCAGGATGACCCCGAAGGGGTCGTTCTTGCCGAGCAGGGCGACGGCGATGCCATCAAACCCGCGCCCCCTCGGGAAGTCGATGTCCATGTAGCCGAAGAACCCGAGGAGATCGGATAAGCCGACCAGCCCGGCGATGGCCCCGCTGATCAGGAAGGTCCGGAAGATCTGGCGCTTTGAGTTGATCCCGGCGGCCTCCGCCGCCGTCGGATTCTGGGCCACCGCTCGGATCTCATAGCCGAACGGCGTCCGCCAGATGACGTAGAAAAGGACCGCGGCCAGGGCGATGCCGATGAAGAGGAACCAGTTCACGTAGACGTGAGGCGGGAAGTTGACCCCCAGGTGGGCGAAGAAACTATGTAGCGTCGGCATGCGGGCCGAGGCCTCGATGAGGGGCATCCGCATCCGCGGGCTGCCCATCCCACCCTGTCCGACGACTTGACTCTTGTCCATGAAGACGTTGGCGATGAAGAAGTGGAGGAGAGAGGCGGCCACGTAGTTCAGCATGATCGTGCTGATCACTTCGTGGACCCCGCGCTTGACCTTCAGGTAGGCCGGGAGGAGGGCCCAGAGGGCTCCGCCGAGCATCGCCGCGACAATGACCAGCGGCAAGTGGATGTAAGCCGGCAGGCCCTTGACGGTGAACCCGACGATCGAGGCCATCATCGCCCCCATCAGGTACTGGCCCTCGACACCGATGTTGAAGACGTTGATCTTGAAGGCGATGGCGCTGGCCAGCCCGGCGAAGATCAGCGGGGTCGCCCGGAAGAGGATGGTGGCGATACTGTCGGCTCGCCCGAAGCTGAAACTGAACATCCTGGCGTAGACGTTCAGCGGGTCCTTGCCGATGGCCAGCATGATCAGGGAGCCGATGAGCGAAGCGAAGAGGATGGCCAGGAAAGGCGTGGCGATCTGCAACCACATGAACCGCCGCGATTGCTTGTCCAGGGGCAACGGGGTGAGGCGCCGGCGCCGCGACCCGGCCGGCTTGGGCTCGTTGGCGCCCGGTGTGGTCTGGCTCATGCGGTCGCCCCCTCTCCGGCCTGACGCTTGCCGCCGGTCATGTAGAACCCCAGCTCCTGAGGCGTGGCCTGGTCGGCCGGGATCTCGGTGACGATCTGGCCGTTGTAGATGACGCCGATCCTGTCGGCCAGGGACATCACCTCTTCGAGGTCGGCCGAGACCAGCAGGACGGCTTTCCCGGCCCCCTTGGCCGCTAGGATCTGCTGATGGACGAATTCGGTGGCCCCGATGTCCAGCCCCCGCGTGGGCTGCGAGGCGATGATCACCTTCGGGTCGTGGGCGAACTCCCGGGCCAGGATGACCTTCTGCTGGTTCCCGCCGGAGAGGGCCAGGGCCGGGTTACCCAGGTTGGACAGGCGGATATCGAAGCGCTTCCTGAGCTCCTCGGAGTGGCTCATGATGGCCGCGAACTTCAGGCCGCTCGGTTTGGAGAAGGTCGGGTTACGCTGGAAGCCCAGGATCAGGTTCTCCCAGATGGTCATCGGCAGGACCAGCCCGCGCTTTTGGCGGTCCTCCGGGATGAAGGCCAGTCCCCTCTGGCGGAGTTCGGCCGGAGAGAGGCCGGTGGCCGCTTGCCCCGCCACCCGGACCGCCCCCGCGCTGAGCTTGCGGAGGCCCATGATGGCCTCGATCAGTTCGGTCTGCCCGTTGCCCTCGACCCCGGCGATGCCGTAGATCTGGCCCCCTCGGACCTTGAACGAGGCCCTGTTGACCAACGGCCGGGCGCCGCGCCCGGGGACCGTCAGCCCGTCCGCCTCGAGGAGGACGTCGCCCTCCGCGACCTGGGGCTTGGTCAGGTTGAAGAGGACCGGCCGGCCGACCATCATCTCGGCCAGGGTCCGCTTGTCGGTGGTCGCCGCCTCGACCGTCCCGACCATCCGTCCCTGCCGAAGGACGCTGACCCGGTCGGCGATCTCGATCACCTCATCCAGCTTGTGGCTGATGAAGATGATCGTCTTGCCGGACGCCTTCAGGGCCTTCAGGTTGGCGAACAACTCCTCGACCTCCTGGGGGACGAGGACGGCCGTGGGTTCGTCGAGGATGAGGATTTCGGCCCCGCGATAGAGGACCTTCAGGATCTCCACCCGCTGCTGCTCGCCGACGGAGAGGGTCGAGACGAAGGCCCCCGGGTCCAGGGCGAAGCCGTACTTCTTGCAGAGCTCGGCGATGTCCGCCTGGATCCGCCCGAAGTTTAGCCAGGCTCGGGTCGGCTCGTGGCCGAGGACGATGTTCTCGGCGACGGTGAAAGCCGGGATGAGCATGAAGTGCTGGTGGACCATGCCGATGCCGAGGGCCACCGCCCGACCGGGGGTGTCGATGGACGCCTTCTGCCCGCGCAAGTGGATTGCCCCCGCGTCCGGCCGGTAGAGGCCGTAGAGGATCTTCATCAGGGTGCTCTTGCCGGCGCCGTTCTCGCCGACGATGGCGTGGATCTCGCCGGTGTTGACGGTCAGGTCCACCCGATCGTTGGCCAGCACGCCGGGAAACCGCTTGGTGACTCCCTCAAGCCTGACGATCTCAGCCCCGGTGGTGGGGGTCACAGCGCATCAGTCCTTTTTCGGCAATTCAGCCAAGCCTTGGTAAATGCCTCTTTAGCCAAAATAGGGGGTAGAGCCCGGGAGGCTCCACCCCCTATCGTGGAGCTATGGAGTTACTTCTTGAGGCCGTCGGCGAAGGTCTTGGCGTCCTTCATCGTCTCGGGGACCTTGATCTCGCCGCTGGCAACCTTCTTGGCGATGGCGTCGAGGTCGGCCTTGATGGCCTGCACGCCCGGGTTGTCGGCGTAGCCGACGCCGTTGTTGGCCAGGCCGAAGGTGGCGTAGCCGCCCTTGTAGGCGTTGTTGATGACGGCCTTGACGGTCTCATAGACGGAGACGTCGACCCGCTTGATCATGCTGGTGACGACGTACGGCTGGAGGTCGGCGGAGACGCTCAGGTACTGGTCGGAGTCAACCCCGATGGCCAGCTTCTTCTGGGCCGCGGCGGCCTGGAAGACGCCCATGCCCGAAGCGCCCGAAGCGTGGTAAACGACGTCGGCCTTCTTCTGGTACTGGCCGAGGGCGAGCTCCTTGCCCTTGGTCGGATCCTTGAAGGCGTCGCCGGTGGTCCCGATGTAGGCCGACAGGACGTTGATCTTCGGGTTGACGTACTTGGCGCCGGCGTAGTAACCGGCCTCGAACTTCTCGATCAGGGGCATCTTCATCCCGCCGACGAAGCCGATGATGCCCGTCTTGGACAGCTTGGCGGCGGCGGCGCCGACGAGGAAGGACCCTTCATGTTCCTTGAAGCCGAGGCAGACAATGTTGGATTTGTCGTCGAGCTTGTCAACAAACCCGTCGACGAGGCCGAACTTGGTACCGGGGAAGTTCTTGGCCACCGCGGACAGGGCGTCGGTGAAGAGGAAGCCGACCCCGATCTCTAAGGTGTACTTGTCCTCGGCGAGGGTCCGGAGGAGCTGTTCGCGGTTCTCACCGCCGGCCGACGGCTCGAGGTACTTCCACTCGTACTTGCCGGTCCAGGTGGTGCCGTCCTGCTTGGCGGCCGGGTCGAACTCCTTGATGGCCCGCTCGAAGCCGGCGAAAGCCGAGTCGTTGAAGGACTTGTCACCGCGACCGCCGACGTCGAAGACCAGACCGATGCGGACGTCCGGGCGCTTGGGCGGCTCAAGGGCCTTCTTGCAGCCCGCCGCCAGGACGATAGTTAGTGCTAAGCTGGCAACGAGGATGAGTGCCAGGAGCTTTCTAGTCCTCATTTTAAGAATTGCCCTCCTTCAGTCTATCTGGGACTACGTTCCCCCTACTGAGTCCGCGGTCAACCTCGACTGCGCTCTCACCCCCACAGTATGGCGCGGTCGGGCCGTGGCCCGGCCAAGGATTTGGTCCAATGCCAAATGGAGAGATTCTTTTTCATTTAGGATGAATCCTGCCCGGTGGCCAAAATTAACCCCGGTTCAAACCCCATAAATGGGTCAATATCCCAGTTCAGCTCCCACCAGGATGACGCTATAGCTGGACCTCGCCGGCCGCCTTTCATGGATCGTCGTGACCGCGCAGATCCTGTCCGGGGAGGAGCAGTCGGTGCAGCGGCCGGTCACGGCACAGGGGGTCTTGAGGTGAAGGCGGATGGCGTTCATCGGTGCGGCCACTTCCTTGATCCTCTTGAGGGCCCCGCCAACGTCATCGACCAGCTTGTTGTAGCCGGCGATGATGATGGTCCGGCGGGGGCCGAAGATCATCGCCGCGGTCCGGTTGCCGCCGCCGTCCGTGTTGACCAGCTTGCCGTCCAGGGTGACCGCGTTGGAGCTGGTGATGAAGATGTCGCTGGAGGCCTCTTCGAGATGGATGCGGCGGGCCTCCTCCGCGGAAAGGCCGGGGAGCCAGTGGTGGACCACCCGGTGTCCGCCGTCCGCGAGCCGTTCGGGGAGGCCCAGTTGTCGGGCGGTCATCGAGCCGGCGACGCCGACCGAGGCACCGTCGGGGATCAGCGCGAGGACCTTGGCCACGGCCTCTTCCGGGGTGGCCACGTAGGTCGCTTCGAAACCGTTCTTCTTCAGAGCCTTGACGGCCTGCTCCGCACGGGCTCGGGCGTAGGCGGCCGGGACGGCGCCGAGGAGGTCGGCGGTGATATCCTTGGTCATGTCTATCGCTCCTAATGTGTGCCCTTGATCGACCCCAGAAAAGCAGGCCTTTTGGCCTCAGAGAGCAAAACCCTCGTTGTATTCGAAATAGGGCCGATGTTCTCCTGCCCGGTTCAATCCCCAGTTATTGGCCGACCGTGGGGGCGACCCCAGGCCTCCGAGCCTTCCCGGCGCCTCGCATTCCCGGTTGACGGCCACCGACGACCCTGCTAGATTTGAAGCAAGGTGGGATGTCCATGTACGACCTCAGGATCGTCGTTGAAGAGGTCCGCGGTTTCTGTGACCTGCCGATGCGCCCCGGCGACTACATCGAAGTCAAGGGCGGCCGGATCTGCATCCCGGATGGTGGGTTCTTCTGCCTCTGGGCTTTGCAGGCCCTGATGCCGATGATTCCCGTCAAACAGCGGCGGGTGGTCGAAGACAATGATTGGCTGCCGGATACGAGCCGGATGGTCTGTCCGGACCCAGACGGCCAGGTCATCTTCAGGTTCGAGCGGGTGGCGGCCGATGAAGCGCCGGGCGCGAATGGGGGCGGGAACACGCTCGGGAACGGCGGCCCGACCGCGCCCAAGACCGCGCCCCGCCGCGAGCCGCCGAAGCGCCTGCTGGTCGACGAGCAGGCCTGTTCCGGCTGCCGTTCCTGCGAGTTGGCCTGCAGCTATGCCCATGAGCAAGTCTTCAGCGGCGAGATGGCCCGGGTCGTCGTGACCAAGGCCGAGGCCGCCGGGATCGATCGGCCGACCGTCTGCCGGCAATGCGGGGCCGCCCGCTGCGTCCAAGCTTGCCCAGAGGGCGCCCTGTCGCGGGACCCCGGGACTCACGCCATCCTCGTCGACGGCCGTCGCTGCACTGGTTGCGGCGACTGCGCCGAGGCGTGCCCCTTCGGCGCCGTCAGGCTCTCGCCGGCCGGCGGCCGGGCCTTGATCTGCGACCTCTGCGGCGGGTCTCCGGCCTGCGTCGCCGAGTGCGCCACGGGAGCCCTGACCTACGGCCGGGCCGGTGCCCGGGTCGCGGCCGGGGGTGGCCGAAGATGAGCGGATCGAGCCACGGGTACGCCGGCCGCATCCTTCGCATCGACCTGGACCGCCGGGTCTGGCGGGCCGAGCCGCTTGACCACGGCGCCGCCCGGCGTTTCATCGGCGGGCGGGGGTTCAACGTCGCCACGCTTTACGCCGAGGTGGCCCCGCACACGCCGGGGCTCGACCCGCAAAACCGGCTCTGCTTCGGAGTCGGACCGCTGGTCGGGACCCTTTTCTCCGGGGCCTCCCGGTTCAACGTCAGCGCCATGTCCCCCCAGACGGGCATCCTCGGGGATTCCAACGCCGGCGGCTTCTTCGGCCCCGAGCTGAAGTTCGCCGGCTGGGACCAGGTCATCCTGGAAGGCCGGGCCGACTCTCTCATTTACCTGCTGGTGACCGAGGACGGGGTCCAGTTCCGGCCGGCCGACCATTTGCGCGGCCTGGATGTCTGGGCCACCGACGAGGCCGTCCGCCATGAGCTGGACGACGACCGCGCCCAGGTCGCCGTGGCCGGTCCGGCCGCGGAGAAGGGGGTCAAGTTCGCCGGGATCTTCACCAATCTCGTGCGGGCGGCCGCCCGAACGGGGATGGGCACGGTCATGGCGGCCAAGAACGTGAAGGCCATGGCCGTCCGCGGCCGACGGCCGGTCACGGTGGCCGACCCGACCCGGTTCATGGACCTCGTCCGGACTCTGAACCAGGAGATCAAAGACCACGACCAGTATCAACCCCGCATCGCCCTGGGGACCACGCGGCTCCTGGGCTCGCTGAACGAGATGGGCGCCCTGTGCGTCAGGCACTACCAAGTCGGGCGGTTCGAAGCCGCGTCCGAGGTCTCCGGGGAGACCCTGGCCGGCCGCTACCGGGTCAAGGGAAAGAGCTGCTTCGCCTGCAACATCCCGTGCAGCCGATTCTTCCGCGTGGGCGACGGCAGCTTCGCCGGCCTGGCCAGCGAGGGCCCGGAGTTCGAGGGGCTGGCCGGCTTCACCTCCAAGCTCGGTCAGACCGACCTGGCCCTAGGCCTGGCGGCCATCGACAAGTGCAATCGTTACGGCCTGGACGTCATCGGCACGGCCGAGGTCATCGCCTGGGCCATGGAGCTGAGGCAGCGCGGCCTGATGAGCGACCGCGAGGCCGACGGCCTCGAACTGACCTGGGGGAATGGCCCGACCATTCTGGCCCTGATCGACAAGATCGCCGTTCGGGAAGGCTTCGGCGACGTCCTCGCCGACGGTGTCCTGGCGGCGGCCCGGAAGGTCGGGCGGGGCAGCGAGTCTCTGGCCATGCAAGTCAAGGGGCTGGAATTCTTCCAGGCCGATCCGCGCGGGCTCAAGGGCTACGCCCTCGGCCTGGCCGTCGCCAGCCGGGGCGGGGACCACCTGCGCTCGGAGCCGTCCTTCGAATTCAGCGAGGATGCCCCGGCCGGTCAGCGGCGCTTCGGCGCCGCCGAGTCGGCCTTCCGCCTGGAGCACAAGGGCAAGGGCCGGCTGGTCAAGCATTTCGAGGAACTGTGCGCCCTGGCCGACTGCCTGGAGGCATGCAAGAACACCATCGTCAACATGGAGGTCCTGCCCTTCGACCGGGCGGCCGAAATCCTGCGGGCGGCCACCGGCCTGGACTTCGACGGCAACCAGGTCCAGCAGGCCTGCGAGCGCCTGATCAACCTGGAACGCCTCTACAATGCCAGGGAGGGTCTGAGCAGAGCCGATGACCGTCTTCCCGAACGCTTCCTGAAGGAGCCCCTGCCCGCCGGAAGCGGGCCCTCCACCGGCAGCGTCGTTGAGTTGGAGCCGATGCTCGACGAGTATTACTCGGCCCGCGGCTGGGATCTGGCGACCGGCCTGCCTGCCCCGGAGAAGCTCGCCGAACTCGGGCTCGGCGAAGAAGCCCGCCAGGTCGAGCTGAAGCGGACAGGCCGCGGACGAATCGGCCGCTGACGGGCCGGCGGGCAAAGTCCGACCGGTCGGCCGCGGATTGAGCCATCACCGAGAGCAAGCCACGGCGCCCCGCAACGCGCGGGGCGCCGTTATTCGTCTCCCCCGGTCCGGCGGAGGCCTATTCCGGCGAGACCTCGACGACCCTGCCCGAATGGAGGAAGACCAGGGCCGTCCGGGTGACCGGGCGCCCCAGGATGGTCGCCACGGCCTTCCCGTACAGGGCCAGCTGTGGCCGATAAGCCTCGGCCGCGGTCGGCACGGCTTCGGCCGGCAATCGGTCGGTCTTGAAGTCGATGATCGTCTCCCCTTCGTCCTCCTCCAGCAGGCAGTCGATGATCCCCTGGACGAGGACCGACTCTTGGGCGGCCGGGTGGCCCGGGTAGACCTCGCCGAGCGGCACGGCGAGAGTGAACGGGACTTCGCGCTTGGCCCGCGGGCCGGCCGCCCGCACGGCCCGCCCGAGATCGGACTGCCAGAATCTGGCCAGGGAGGGCAGGTCGACCACGGCCGCCTGCTCCTCGGTGAGGAGGAGGTCGCCGACCATCCTCGTCACCTGGCCGGCCAGGTCCTCCGGATCCAGAGGTCGGGTCAGGTCGAGGTTCTGTAAGACCAGATGGGTGGCCGAACCTCGCTCGGCGCCCCCCAGTCCCGCTCCCTCGTCGGCGAAGGCCGGCCGGCGCCAGTCCCCCGGGGCCCGCCCAGCGGGACTGATCGGCAGGGCCTCTTCGTCTAGACCGAGGGACGCCTCGTCCGTCCCAGCCGGCACGCGGTCACGGTCGGCCCCGGCCCGCAGGAAGGCGCTGACGCTCACCTTGGCGGCCACGGTGGTCGCCGGTCGCTCGGGATATGACCAGGCCAGGTGGCGCCTGATCGTCTCCCGGAGGCCGGGGTCCGGCGGCTGCGCGGCCGACCACGGGCGGAGCTCGGCCAGGTCGTCCCAGGGGAGCCCGGCTTCCCGAGCCGGTGCGGCGGCCTGCAGGACGGCCCTGCCCGGCAGACCATACAGGCTGACGGCCCATCGCGAGCCGCCGGCCCCGGCCGGGCGGGGTTCCGCGCTTGTCGGCCGGCCGGCCAGGTCCTGCAGATAGCGCCCGTCGGGGTGCCTGAGGAGAGCCGAACCCAGCCAGTCGAGCCAGCAGCGGGCGGCAGCCAGCTGATGGTCGGGCAGGGAGCCGCCTTCCGTCCCCCCCATGGCCCAGCCACGGCAGGCGGCGGCCAGGTCGCGCTTCGACCCGACCAGAATCAGCCGCTCTCTGGCCCGGGTCATCGCGACATAGAGAATCCGCATCTCCTCGGCCAGCGTCTCCAGGGACAGGCAGCCTCGCACCGCCAGCCAGGCGATGGTCGGGTAAGCCAGGCGCAGCTCCGGGTCAACCAGGTAAGGTCCGAACCCGAGTTCCCGGTGGAACAACCAGTCGGCCTTGAGGTCGTTCAGGTTAAAGAGGTGGCCGAGGTCGGCCAGGATGACCACCGGGAACTCGAGGCCCTTGGCCCCGTGGGCGCTGATGATCCGGACGACGTCCTCATCCTCGCCGACGGCCCTGGCGGTCCCGAGGTCCCCCAGGGTCTCCCGAAGCCGGTCGATGAAGCGCAGGAAACGGGACAAGCCCTGGACGGCGAAACGGTCGAACTGCCCAGCCCGGCTGTGGAGGGCCAGGAGGTTGGCCCGCCGTTGCGGCCCACCCGGCAGGCCACCGACATAGGCCAGGTATCCGGTGTCTCGATAGAGCCGCCAGACCAGGTCGCCCAGGCCTTCGCGCCGGGCCCAGGTGCGCCAGTCCTCCAGCCGCTCGAGGAAGGCGGCACAGCGGTCGGCCAGAGAGCCGGCGGGGTCCGCCCCCTTCCCGGCCGCGGCCGCCTGGAGGGCTCCGCAAAAGTCGGCCTCACGGGCAGCCAGCCTGATGGCGGCCAGATCGGCCTCGCCAAACCGGCCGACGGGCGAGCGGAGGACGGCCAGGAGCGGGATGTCCTGCCGCGGGTTATCGATCACCCGCAGCAGGGCGAGCACGACCTCGATCTCGGTGGCCTCGAAATAGCCCGTCCCCAACTGGGCGTGGACCGGCAGGTCGTAGCGGTTGAAGACCTCCTGGAACTTGTTGGCCCGTTCCTTGGTCGCCCGGAGGATGACGACGATGTCGCGGAAGCGCACCGGCCGGTATGTCCCGGAGCCTCGGTCGAGGACCGAGAACTCGCTTCCGCCGACCATCGCCCGGATCCGCTCGGCGATGACCACGGCTTCCTTTTCGGCGGCCTCGAGGTCCTCCCGGTCGGCTTGTTCGGTCTGGTCGTCCTCGCCGGGCTCGTCCCCGCCGCCGGGTTCGTCCCGGTGGGCCGCCTCGTCGCCGTCATCCCTGGTCCCCGGCCCGCGTTCGATGAGGTGCACTTCGACCGGCCCCGGCGGCGTCGGATGAGCGCCGTAGTCGGCCTTCCCGACCAGGGCGGCCCGGTCGTCGTAGGTGATCTCGCCGATTCGCTTCGTCAGGATGGTCCGGAAAATGAAGTTGACCGCCTCGACGACCCCCGCCCCGCTGCGGAAGTTGGCCCTCAGGTCGAGGCTCCGGCCGTCCGGCGGGGCCCCCGACTCGGCCCCGCCGCCCTCGGCCGGCCCCCGCGCGCCCTCCAGCTCGTCGCCAACCCCGCCGTACTGCCGGTACTTGCGCAGGAAGATCCCCGGGTCGGCCAGGCGGAATCGATAGATGCTCTGCTTCACATCGCCGACCATGAAGAGGTTCGGGCGGCCCTCCCCCCATTGCCTCGAGACCAGGCGCAGCAAGGCTTCCTGGACTCCATTGATGTCCTGGAACTCGTCGACCAGGACCTCGTCGTAGCGGGCCTGGAGCTCATCGGCCAAATCCGTCGGGTGCAGGGGCTGCTCCGCCGAAGGGTCCGCCTGGCCGGCGCCGGGACCGACCAGGGGCCCTTCATCCGCCCCCTCCACGTCCTTATCGGTCAACAGGTCGAGGGCGTAGTGCTCGAGGTCGGCGAAATCCAGTTGGGCCCGGGCCAGCTTGGTCTGGCGGTAGGCCCGGGCGAACTCGTTTACCAGCTCGGAGAGGGACCGGGCGGACGGGCGGACGGCCTCGATCTCGGCCAGGAGGTCGGCCTCAGGCCGCCCGAAGTAAGCCTGGTGAACATCACCCAGGATCTTCTTGACCGTGTCCCGAGCTTTCTTGACGGCCTCCTTCAGCTCCGGCGAGGCGGCTCCGTCGCGGGCGGCGGGAAGCCGGGCGAAGTCCGGCGCGGCCTCGAAGGCGGCGTGGGCGGCCGCCCACACCTTGGTCTCCAAGGCCCGGCGCAGGCCGCACAGGATCAGCCGGTCGCCCTCAAGGGCGGCCTCATAGGCAGCCGGCCCGCCGGGCAGGGTGCAGAGTCCCTTGGCCACGTCGACGAAACCTTCGGCGCGGTCGACGGCCAGGGAAACCTCTTCCAGGGCGGCCCGGCCCCAGGGGTGGTCGCCCAACCGGAGTCCCGGGGGCAGGTCGAAGCTGGCGGCGGCGCGGCGGAGCCAGGCCTCCGGGAAGGGGACTGAGCGAGAGAAGTCGTAGGCCTTGAGGACGAGGTTCCTCAGCCCCTCATCGCCGCGGACGCCCCCGTACCGGTCGACCAGGCCGGTGAACTCGGTCCCGCCGGCCTCGTACCGGCTTTCGAAGAGGGCCTCGAGGACCTCCTGCCGGAGCAGTCCGGCCTCCTGCTCGTCAAGGACCCGGAAGGCCGGGTCCAACCCTGAGCGGTGGAAGTTGGCCCGCAAAAGTCTCAGGCAGAAGGCGTGCAGGGTCGAGATGGAGGCCCGGTTGACCAGGGCCGCCTGGCGACGGAGCCAGGCCTGGTCTGGATCGGCCGCCAGGAGACCAGTTAAGGCCTCACGGATCCGACTTTTCATCTCAGCCGCGGCGGCCTCGGTGAAGGTGACCACGAGGAGCCTGTCGATGCTGGTCGGCCCGGCCCCCTGGCGACCGGTGATCCGCCGGACCACCCGTTCGACCAGGACGGCCGTCTTGCCGGCCCCGGCAGCCGCGGAGAGAAGGACGTTGCTCCCGCGGTGGTCGATGGCCGACGACTGTTCGTCAGTCCATTTGGCCGGGCTCATGGGCGATCACCTTTCGGGGTTTCTGACTCGTCGGCCGCGGTGATTTGCTTCCAGGCGTCGTCGTCGGACATGGTCAGGCGGCGATAGGCGTTGCCGGGCAGGAGGACGTCGAAGCCGCAGGCCGCCCGGAACTCGCAATAGGCGCAAGGGCGCTCGGTGCCGCGCCGGTACGGGGCGACCCGGACGTCCCCGCCGACGATGGACCGCCCGGTGCTTCTGATCAGGCGGCTGGCGAAGGCGATCAGGGCCCCAAGCCGGGCGGCGTCGACGGCTCGGCGGCTCTTGCCCACCGTGCCGTCCTTTCTCAAGCGCAGGGGGACGATGGGCGATCCGCCGGCCACCTTCTCGTCCATCAGCCGGGCGGCCTCCGGGTCGGCCAGGAACATTCCCCCGGCCCGCAGTTGCTTGAGTAGCTCAGCTTTTCGCACCTCGTCCGGGAGAGGGCCGGGGGCCTTGAGGAGCGGGTCCCGCACCTTCAAGTACATCAGGCCGGCGGGTTCCTCGGCCCCGCCGAGGTTCTGGCCGGCCACGGCCAGATAGACCAGGAGTTGTAGGCTGAGCCCGTAGTACACGTCGGCCGCCCGGAGGTCGGCCCGTCCGCTCTTGTAGTCGATCACCCGGAGGAAGCGGCGCCGGCCGGACTCGGCCAGATCGACTCGGTCGATGCGCCCGCGGACTTCGACGGCCGAACCGTCACCCAGGTCCACGCGGAAGGCCGGCCACGCCTCGCCTGGGCCGAACCCGACCTCGATCTGGGCCGGGAGGAAGCGCCCGCGACGGGCGTGCTCGAGAAGCACGCCGGAGGTCCGGCGGAGGGTTCGCTCCAGAAGATGGCCGAGGTAGCGATAGCGGGCCGAGCTCAGGAGGATGCGGTCGCGCAGGCCGGGGGCGACCTCCCTGACCACCGCCCGGATGGCCTCGGAGGCCTCTTCCGGCGACATGGCGGCCAGGTCGATCCCGTCGGTCATGGCCCGCCCGACGAAGAGCTGAAGGGCCTGGTGATAGAGGCTCCCGAGGTCCGGGGCGTCGACCTGATGGACCTCCCGCACCTTCAGCCGCAGCCCGTCGGCCAGGAAATGCTTGAATGGGCAGGCGGCGAACCGCTCCAACCGGGTCACGCTGGTCCGCAGAGGGTCGCCGTAAAGCCGGCGGACTACCTCCGGCGGGAGCGGTCCGGCCGCGTTGCCGTGATTCAGCGATCGCAGCAGCGGGGCAGCCGCCCGACGGTAGGCTTCATCATCGGCCAGGACCCCGTAGACCTGAGCCCAGAAGGGCCCGGGGGGCCGGGTGCCGCGGGCGGCGGCCAGCCGGCGAACCAGGTGACCGGCTGCTCGGCCGGGGTCGGTCAGGTAGCCCAGGGCTTTCTGGGGCTGATCGCCGGGGTCGAGGCCGACCGTCGTCGGCCGGAGTCCGGGGAAGATCAGGCGCACCCGGTTGACCAGCGGCGAGGGGCCGAGCGGGCGTCCTTCCTCGTCGGCCAGCGCATAGCTCAGGTAGAGCCGTTCACGGGCCCGCGTTAGAGCCACATAGCCCAAGTAATCCTCATGGAAGGAGCGCAAGCGAGCCGGCGGTCCGAGCTCGAGCCCGCCCCGGAGGAGGTCGTCGCGGTCCTGGTCGACAAAGACGGTGTCCTCGGCGACCACCGCCGGGAACGACCCGTCGTTCAGGCCGAGGACCAGGATGGCCCGGAGCTCCGGTTGACGGGAGCGATCGACCGCTCCCACCAGCACCTGGTCGAGACTGGGCGGGATGAGGCCCAGACGGAGACTCTCGAGGCCGGTCTCGACGACCCCGGCGAACTCGGCCAGCGTCATCGCCTGATCGCCGAGGGCCGAATCGATCCGTTCCATCAGCCCGACCAGGCCGTTCCAGACTTGCTCGTGCTGGCGGGCCGGCTCGAGCAACCCGGCGGCGACCAGCTCATCGCGCCAGGCCGCCAGCCGGGCCGGCACCCTGAGTTCCTCGAGGAAGTGGGCCAGGCTCCTGACCAGTCGGCCGGCGGGCGCGGGGGTGGTGACGGAGGCCCGGATGCCCTCGACGAAGCGGCCCACCAGGCCGCGCACCGCCCGCCTGGCCCGATTGACCTGGGCCAGTTCCTCGACCTCGGCGGCGGAAGGAGCCGCCCCGTCCGGACCCAGGGCGACCCGCCGGAAGGTCCACGGCCGGTCTTCCGACCAGAGCCGCCCACGCAAGCCGTGGGCCAGCACGTAGTTCTCCAGTTCATCGACGGCCCCGCGGTCCAGCGGGACGAGGTCGGTTTTGAGGCTCCGAAAGAGGGGTTCCGGGGCCCAATACGAAATGGCTGTCTCGAGGGTCGAGCGGACCAGTTCGACCAGCGGGTGATGGGCCGCCGAGCGGCGGCTGTCGACGAAGTGCGGGATCCCGTAGTCGGCGAAGACCGTGCTCACCAAGGCGTGGTAAGGCTCGATATCCCGGACCAGGACGGCCACGTCACGAAAGCGGTAGCCCTCGTCGCGGCAAAGCCGGATGATCTCCCGGACCGCCGCATCGACCTCGGTCCGACGGTTGCCCGCGGCGACCAGGCTGACCGCCGCCCCCGGGGGAGCGCTGAAGGGCCTCGGAGACGGTCGGGTGAATTCCCTTTCCAGATGGGTCAGGACATCCGAGCCGGCGAACCGGGTCGGGGTCGGGCTCGGGCTCGGTCCCCGCCCGCCGGCCGCCGGCAGGACGAGCGGCGGCTCGATCGTTGTCCCGGACGCTTCGGCCAAGGTGAGCAGTCGCCGGTGGGTCTCCCTGGTCGCGTGGAACAGGTCGACTTCCTGGGGTGGCCGGTCCACCTCCGCCGGGTCGAGGCAAAGCGCGATGTCCACTCTGGCCGCCGTCCTGAGGAGGGCGGCGATGACCCCGTACTCCTGCGACGTGAAACCGGCGAAGCCATCGATAAAGACGCTCGCCCCGCGCACCGTGGTCGAAGTCTCGAGGCGCTCGGCCAGGAGGGTCAGATAGTCGTCGGGGTCGGTATACTTATCCTTCAGGTAGGCTCGCCACTCCTCGCCGATCAGGGCCAGGTCGCGGAGCTTGCCGGCCAGCGTCGACTGGCCCAGACCCCGCGCCGCCAAATTCTCCGCCTCGCTTCGCAGGTCCTCGGGGCCGATCCGGTAGGCTGCCAACTCCTTCAAGGACCCGGCCAGACGGTCGACGAAGCCGGCCTGGGCGGCCGGCCGGCCGAAGACCTCGAGCCCGTCGCGCCTCCTCTGGAGGATAGCCCGAAGGACAAGCCGCTTGCCCAGGTCATCAAGGTGCGGTCGGGCCGCCCCGCCGGTCTCGCTGAGGACCCGCCAGGCCAGGCGCCGGAAGCTCAGGACCTGGGCCCGTAGGCTGCCGGCCCCGCCCGCGGAGGCCCCGGGACCCGAGCCCCCTTCGGCCCAGAGAGCCCGCTCCATTTGGAAGGAAGCCTGCTCGGGAACGATAAAAATAAGCGCCGGCCCTTCCGGGCTCCGGCGTGACTCGGCCTTGATCTCGCCAAGACAGGTCCAGGTCTTGCCGGTGCCCGCCCGGCCGAGGATGAAGCGCAGGGCCAATGCCGCCGACCTCCAATCCTGGAGATGTCTAGTGCTTCGACGGTTCCCTCGCGGGTTCCTCCGGCGAGGCTGCCACGGCAGCGACAATCAGACACCCACCGAGCACTTGCCAGGCGGTGAGCCGCTCGCCCAGGACGAGGACGGCGAGGACGGCGGTGATGAAGGGCTCGAAGGCCCCGATGATCGAGGCCTGGGAGGCCGTGATCATTCTGAGGCTGCCATAGAAGGCGGTCAGGGCGAAGGCCGTCGTGAAGAGGCCCAGGCCGGCGATGGTTGCCCAGGCCCCCGGGGTGACGCCCGAGAGCCCCACGCCGGAGACCGCACCGACTCCCCCGAAGACGACCGCCGTGCCGATGACGACCAGGGACGACGACACCGGGCCGGGGATGGCCCCCAGTCGTTTCTTGACCACGATGATCGAGGCCGCGTTGGCCGCCGCGGCGCCCAGGGCCATCAAGGGGCCGAGCAGATTGACCCGGGTGCCCGGCGACCAGACGACGAGGGCCACCCCCACCAGGGAGAGGGCGAAGGAGACCGCCTTTTTCGGGGTCAGCCTCTCCCCCAGGAACGGGTGGGCCAGGAGGCCGACCATCGTCGGGAAGGTGAAGAAGCAGATGATCCCGACTGAGGCCGAGACCAGTCGGAGGGCCAGGGCCAAGAGGAATGTGGTGGCAACGTTCCCGGCCGTGGCGAAGGCGATGGCCGTCCCCTGAGAACGATCCACCCGCCCGCCCCTGACCAAAAAGGGTCCGACCAGTGGCAGCACGGCCAGGCCGGCGACGGCGAAGCGCAGGGTCACCGCGGTCAGAGCAGTCAGGCCCAGTCCGTAACCAATCTTCATCAGGACGGCCTCGGTGCTGAAACCGCAGGCGGCCAGGAAGGCCAGGAGCGGACCTTGAAAGTTGGAGCGATGCAGGACAGAGCGACTGTCTTGGGCGAGATTCACCGATTTCTTCTCCGTTTTCTCCGTCGTTCGCGCTCGGGGTACCCTCATAATTCCACACGGTCTCATCGAAACCTGTTTTGAAGTGTGACCTTTTCCGGGAGGATTGGCAGTGACCGCTGACACCGTTGCCAAGCCGGCCGCCCGTGATCGTCGCCAAAGGGGCAATCACCTCTTCGGGCGGGGTCTTCTCAAGGCAGCCATCGAGGAATTCCAGGTCTGGCTGGACGAAGCCGTCGAGGTCCAGGACAATCTGGCCGCGGCCCAGGCCGAGAACGCCCTGGGGGTCTCCTACCTCGAGGAGTCAATGGTCGAGAAGGCGGTGCCTCGCTTCCAGGAGGCCCGCCGGCGGCTCTCCAAGGGGCCCGTGAAGGACCCGGACACCCTCGCCAAAGCCGAGGCCAACCTGGGGTCGGCTCTCTGGCGGCTGGGGCAGTTCGCCCGGGCCGAAAGGCACCTTCGCCGGGCCCTGTCCCAGGTGAGTGAACTCGGCGACGAGGTCCTCCAGGGGCGGATCTTGATGTGGCTCGGTGGGCTTCACCTTGACCAGGGTTCCTACCACGATGCCCTGGGTGAGACGAACCAGGCCCTGATCCGCTTCGAGCGGACGGCCAACCGCTACTTCGAGGCGATGGCCTGCAACAATCTGGGCATCGCCCACGGCGCCCTTGGCCAGAATCGGCGGGGCCAGGTCTACCTGGAGCGGGCCCTGGCGCTGGCCAAGGGAATAGGCGATCAGAAACTGGCCGCCTACACTTACACCGAGATGGCCCGGATCTATTATCTGCAGGGTGACCAGCAGCTGGCCATGCACTTCTGCAACCAGTCGCTGATCGCTCTGTTCTCCGACGTGAACGCGCTGGACCGCGAGGAGGTCGGGCAGGTCTCCCTGATCTTCTCGCTTATTTTTGAGGCCATGGGTCAACCGTCGAAGGCGATGGTTTACGCCCGCCGAGCCGCTCAGTACTTCAGCAAACTGAAGGTCAGAGCCCACTTGGCCGAAGCCGAGGCGGTCGTCCGGCGGCTCAGGAGCAGGACTCCCGAGCCTGCTAGGGCGATGGAAGGACACTGCCGGCAGGCCGTCGAAGAGGTTAAGCCCGCCAAGGCCGAGCAGGCCCTACGGGCCCTCTACGGCCGGCCCGAGTCTCCGTTGAACCCGGAAGGGCCGGACGGCGAGCCGGACGCCGAATTCGCCGAGCAGGAACTGCGCTTCCACTACCTGGACACCTTTCTCCGTTTTGCCGACGCGATCGAAGCCAAGGACCCCTATACCCGGGGTCATTCGGAGCGAGTGACGGCCTACGCCCTCAAGATCGCCGAGGCCATGGGCCTGAGCGGGAAGGACCGCGACGTGTTGTCGTTGGCCGGGCGGCTGCACGATGTGGGCAAGGTCTCCGTCGACACGGCCATCCTGAACAAGCCCGGAGCCCTCACGGAAGAAGAGTATGCGGCCATCCGTCGGCATCCGGAGATTGGCGCCGACATGACCCGCTTCATCCTGACCTCCGAATCGGCCGTTTCCCTGGTCAAGCACCACCACGAGCGGTACGACGGGACCGGCTACCCGGGCGGCCTCAGGGGTGACGCAATCCCTCTCTTGACGAGGATCCTCAGCGTCGCCGATGCTTACGACGCGATGACCACCGACCGCGCTTACCGCCAGGCTTACCCACATTCACTGGCCCTCTTGAAGTTGAAGGATGAGGCCGGCCGACAGTTCGACCCCGAAGTGATCGCCGCTTTCGAACGGCTTCACCAGGTCGATTGAAGCCCGCCTTCGCCGGTTGACGATGCGTCCAGTCCGCTAAGGAAAGGGGAACTCATCGTGAGAAGGGTCAAGTGGTTGGTGGTCAGCTTCCTTATCGCCGTGGTATTGCTCATACCTCTCGAGGCGTCGGCGGGTATCTGCAAGGGACCGGGGCTGTTGGTCGTCCCCATGTACGGCATCGTCGATTGAGAGATCCCGGAATAGACTTCGTCCTGCAGTGACCGCTTTCTGAACCGGTTTGAACGATGGCCCGCGACCGATCATCGGTCACGGGCCTCTTCTTTCGGTGGGCAAAAAGAGCCCCCGCCCTGTCGCCGTGGGAGCGGTCATAGGGCGGGGTTCAACCCGTGTGGGCAGGTCGGGCGATGTGATTGAGACCGGAACTTGGCGCCTGGAACTGAGGCTCACTTGCCGCTTGGAGCTGGGGCCTGTTTGCTCCACCCCTTACATCGAACCCGACCCGGCCAAAGTTTATGTTTTTGGGCGCTGCCGCTGTGGACCAGTATCGGGTGACTAGGCCCGATGTCACTCGTCCTAGCCCAACTATCCCGACAGTAACAGCGAGAAACGCGGGAAATCGAAGCATCTCCCCAACCTTGTCCGGCGAAAGGGGTGGCTGCCCGAGAGGGCCAGGCTGAGGCCGGCTTGCACCTCGGTCAGGAGGCTCGAACCCAGGGGCGCCTCCTCATGCCCCGGAAGCAACTCGCGAATGGGCGGGTCCATGTCGAGGAGCCGTCGCAACCCGGTGGCCAATCGCTCCGGCTCGGCGTCGGGGGTCTGGACCCAGATCGTCCCGGCATAGGCGCAATCACCGATGAAGAGGCGGCCAGTCGCCTCCTCGAGGTAACAGATGCCGCCGGGGGAGTGGCCCGGCACCGACAGGCACTTGAGGCTCCGTCCCCCCAGGTCGATGAGTTCGCCCCCGGTCAGCAGCCGGGTGGCCTTCTTCGGCCGGTAGGCGTAGGTCTCGGGGTCTAACCCCTTTGGCAGAAAGGGCCGCGAGCCTGGGCGCCTGAGGGCCTTGCGGAAATCGTCGAGGTCCGGGGAGCCAAGGAGCAGAGGGGCTTCGAGCCCATGGATGGCCACCTCGTCGAACTCGGCGTTGCTCCCGCAGTGGTCCCAGTGGCTGTGGGTATTCAGGACCAGCACCGGCAGGTGGGTGATGGTCTCGATGATCGGCCGGATGGGGACGAAGCCTAGGCCGCTGTCGATCAGGGCGACCCGCTCGCAGCCGATAACCAGATAGCTGTTCACCCAGAAGACCTTCCAGCTCGGGTCGACCAGGCCGAGCGGTTCGGCCAGGCGGTAGATATCGCCGGGCAAACGCGTCACCTTGATCCAGTCCATTGATCAGCCACCCCCAACCCCTCTGGTGCCGGCGCGGCCTCGGCCCCGTCAATCCATCTCTGCCACTCGCCGAGAGCAGCCGCGGGCAAAGCACTAGCCCGGCCCCAGCCGGGCTAGACCAATGCTCCGGGTTCACCGACGACTCCGGCCGGGGACGGCTAGAACTCGATCCCCTCGCGGGCCTGCACTCCGGCCTCGTAGTGGTGCTTGATCTCGAGGACTTCGCTGACCAGGTCGGCCTCGCGGACCAGTTCCGGCCGGGCGTAGCGACCGGTCAGGACGAGGTCGACGTGGGTCGGCCGCCGGTGGACCAGCTCCAGCACTTCGTCCAGGGTGATAAGGTTGAAGTCGACGGCGACATTGATCTCGTCCAGGATGACCAGGTCATGCTCGCCGGCGGTGACCACCTCGTTCGCCCGGGCCAGCCCTTTGGCCGCCAACTCACGGTCTTCCGGCGCAGGGTCGGCCTTGTTGACGAAGGTCTCCAGGCCGAACTGATCGATGGTCACCCCCGGCAGGTACTTCCGCATCGCGATGACCTCGCCGTAGTTGGCCGAGCCCTTCATGAACTGGATGACGTGGACCGTCAATCCGTGCCCGACCGCCCGCAGGGCCAGCCCCAGAGCGGCCGTGGTCTTGCCCTTGCCGTTGCCGGTGAAGACCAGGCACAGGCCGCGCTTCCGGCGATCGACCACTGCCCCCACCTCACTTCCGAAGCTATCCTTGCTGCCTCTTCACTTGAGGCGTCCGTACTTCCGCAGGACGGCCACCAGTTCGTCGATGGGGATGGCGTAGGCCGTGTTGCCGTCGCGCCCCTCGGCCGTCTCGGCCATCAGGAGCGAATTGAGGACGGCCTCCTCGACGGCCTCGATGGCCGCCTGGAAGAACGGGTTCATCCTCGACCGCGAGCCGATCATCACCTCGAGGGGCATCGTGTTGGGCCGGTAGTTGCGGGGGATGGTGCAGCCGGTGCTGAAGGCGATCATGAACTCGCCGCTGCCATAGGAGGCATAGGATCCGGCCCGGCCGAAGCCCAGGGCGGTCCGCTTGGCCAACTGCCGCAGGTGGTGTGGAAGGAATGGGGCGTCGGTGGCGACGACGATGACCCCCGACCCCTCGACGGTGTCGGTGGTGGTCAGACCGGATATCTCCTCGCCCACCGGAACCCCCAAGACCTGCATGGCCCAACGTTCTCCGAAGTTGGTCAAGACAAGGACGCCGAGGGTGTATGTCCTGTCGCCCAGCGTGATCAGCCGGGAAGCCGTACCGATTCCGGACTTGAAGTCGAAGCAGGTCATCCCGAGCCCGGCCCCGACGACGCCTTCGGCCACCGGGCCGGCGACGGCCGTCTCGATGGCCCTGATCACGTGCTCTTCCTTGATGTGGCCGCCCTGCATGTCGTTGAGGTAGCTGTCATCGCACTCGGCGACGATGGGCACCACCGGGTCGTGGGTCAGCCCCAGGCTTGGGTATCGCTTGATCATCCAGTGGAGGACGGCGTCGCGGACCACCCCGATGCTGACCGTGTTGGTCAGGGCGATGGGGGCCTCGATGATCCCCAGTTCCTCGATCATCACGGCGCCGTTAATCTCGCCGGCCGAGGCCAGGACGAAGTGGCCGGCGAAGAGCCGGTTCAGAAAGCCGTCCTGGAACAACTGGTCGGGCACGACCACGGTGACCCCGGTTCGGGCCGGCCCCTCGCCGGGGACCAGTCTCCCGTATCCATGGACAACGTCGCAGTGCCCGACGCGGACGCCGGGAACGTCGGTGATGGCGTTGTGGACTCCGGGCGCGAACCGGCCGATGTTGATCCCCAAGTCCCTAGCCCGCTTGCGCCGCTCCGCCATGGTTCCCCCTCTCCCTCGGAAGTTGGAGCTTCCGCAGTTGATTCTCGGGCCTGCACTTCGGCAGGCCCGGGGTATACTCCTTCAGAGCGGGACTGGACCGGCGGAAGTAGGATTCGCGAGGGGTCGGGGCGAAGGATTCATTGTCCGCCCTTGACCGGACGGATTTCGAAGACCACCGGGTTGGCCGCGTCCGGGCAGGCGACGGTGACCCGACCGGACTCCTTTGCCCACGGAAACGAGCCGCCGAGTTGGATCACCCGAAGCCCCGGGAACATCGCCTGCCAGGCGGACACACAGATCCCGGCCGGGGTCGTCCCGCGGATCTGCCAGGTGTCGCCGACCTTATGCCCGATCCCGCAGAATCCTTTCTGCTCAATGACGGTGACTTCGACTTCCGGCGTTCTCGCCATCCGGACCTGCCCCCTTGATCTATCCTGGCCACGCAGCTACGGAGGTGATTCCCGCGGACCTAGCCTTCTTCGAGTACGCCTTGTGGACCATCGCCGGCCTGTGGTCGATCCTCTTCGTCGCCAAGGCCACCACCGGTCCTCTGACCTGGGTGGTCCGGGTCGTCGGCGCCCTTCTGATCGGACTGTCGCTCCTCCGGGCCCTCCTCGAGAAGAACGCGACTTAAATCGCCGATCTTCCCTTCTCGGAGATTCCCCTTGGGCCGGGGGATTCCTCCCGGTTGGCGCGACTGAGCTAAGAGAGTGACCGGGAAATCCACGAGAACCTATGGGAAACGAGAACGCCGGGCCCGATGAGGGACCGGCGTTCTTCTTCGTCTGCCGCCCGATCGAGCGACGCCGCGATCCAGACCCGCGGTCCGGACGCGGTCGGGGCTCAGTCGGTCTCCGCCGTTCCGGCCGCCGTCCCCGGGCGGAAGCCGTGGCAAGTCCGGCACACCTGGCCGGGGAAGTGGTTCTGCTTGTCGGAGTGACAGGTCTCGCAGGGTGCCCTCGACGGCAAGGCCTCTAAATGGACCTGGTGACAGACGTAGCAGTCGGTGCCGGAGTGCATCGGAGCCGCGTGGAGCCCCGCCGTCAGGGCCGGCTGATGGCAACCCAGGCAGGTCGGGCGGGCCGGCAGGAGCGACCCGGTCTGGCCCAGGTACTGGTGGCATGACCCGCAGGGCAGGTCCTGCATGCCCAGGGTCTTCTCGGCCTTGGCCCCGCCTTTCTCATAGGGCCCGTGGCACTTCTGACAGATCGCCTCCGGCGCCTGGAAGACATGGAGGCTCGTCCCGTGGCAGTCCGTGCATTGGATCTTCCGGCGCTCGACGTGGGCGACGTGGATGTCGGTACCGGTGATGTCCGGCGTCCCCCCGGGGCCGCTGTGGCAACGCTGGCAGGCGGCGCCCGGGACGACCGCGTGCTTGGTCACCTGGATCGGATGGCGGGTGACCGTCTCGAAGACCTGCCTCAGGCTTGTCTTGATCGACGACTCGTGGCAGCTGTGACAGTTGACCGTGGAGTGGACGCTGCCTTGCCAGAGTCGGAAGGGTGTCTCCATCAGGTGGCACGACCGGCAGAACTGAGGGTTGTTCTGAGTGTAGCGGTAAGCCCGGAAGCCCACGACCAGAAGAACGGCCAGGACGACCGCGCCCCCGGCGAGGAGGCCGGCCCTGAGCCCGGGGGGCAGGCCGGTGATTCCTTCATAGATGGTTCGAAAATGACGACGAAACCACTCCATGGCACGGAACGACGGACGTTCCGGACGCCCCCCTTTGCGCCCCGGGGAGACCCGGGTCATCACGCCGTGCGGCGGGCGGCCTCGCGGCGGCCTCTAAAGGAGGCTCTTGACCATCCGGACGGCCTCGGCGGCCCCGCGATCCCCTCCCTTGGCGGCCGCGGCGAGCCTGGCCAGTTCGTCCTCGTTGAGGCAGGCCTTGGCCACCGGCTGCAGGTTCAGGGCGAAATTGGGGTCAAGCTCCCTGGCTCGTTTCCAGTGGCCGAGACTCTGCTCCGGGTGACCCAGGCGGAGATGGGCGATCCCGAGCCCAAAATGAGCCCGTGGGTTATTCTCTCCAATAGAGAGGGCTTTATCGAACTCGGCCGCGGCCTCGTCCGGCCGTCCGAGGCGCAGGTAGTTCTCGCCGATGCTGCTCGGGACCTCCGGATCCATCGGCCGCAGCTCGGCCAGACGGCGCCAGGCGGCCACCGCTTCTTCGCACCGGCCGGCCATGGATTGGGCGATGGCCAGGTTTATGTGGGCCCGCTCATAGCCAGGGTCGACGTCGAGGACCCTCCGCCAATCGCCGATGGCTCCCTCGAGGTCCCCGCTCTGGGCCTTGACCAGACCGACGTTGTAGCGGGCATCGACGTTCCTCTCGTCCTTCTCCAAGGCCCGCTCCCACTGGACCCTGGCGACCGCAAGGTCTCCCTTCAAGGCCTGGACCTCACCCAGGTTGACCAAGGTCCGGCCATCGTCCGGGGCCATCTCAAGGGTCTTCTGGAAGTGTTCGATGGCCCGGTCGAACTGCCGTCGGGCGGTGAAGGCCACCCCCAGGTTATAGTGAACATTGGGGTTGTCGCCGCCGAGTCTCAGAGCCTTCTGGCAGGCCGCGATGCCCTCGTCGAAACGCCCGGCGTCGACCAAAGCCGCGCCGATGTTCTGGTGGATCGAGGGATCGCCTGGTGTCACCTCGGCCGCCTTCTGCCAAGCCTTCAGGGCCTCATCGAGCTTGCCCATGGCCAGGTAGACCTCGCCGAGGTAGTTCTGGGCGAGGCTCGAGCGGCCCTGGGGGTCGAGCTCGATACTCCTCTTGAGTTCGAGGGCGGCGGCGTCGAGCATCCCCTTGATGGCGTAGATCTTACCGATGAAGAAATGGGCCTGGGCGTGCTTCTGGCTGAGCTTGACCACTTGCTTGAAGTGGCTCAGGGCCTCATCAAAGAGGCCCTGCTCCGAATAGGCCACGCCCAGGAGATAGCCGGCGCTCACGTTCAAGGGGTCCAGGCATAGGGCCTCCTGGAACTCCCGGGCAGCCGCCGCGAAGTCCTTCTTCTGCATGTGGGCCACCCCGAGGTCGTGCCGGAAGACCCAGTTCCTGGGCTCCGCCTTGATGCCGTCCAGGCACTTGCGGATGATCGCCTCGAGCTGTTCATCGGCGAGCTTCAAGCCAAGATCCCCCTTTGAGGCCGCCGCGGCCGCCTGCTACTTGCGCTCTTCCTTGGGGCCGATCTCTCCGTCGAGATAGGCATGGAGGAAAGTGTAGATCTTGCCCGCCCTACTTCTGCAGGAGAGGGGCAAAACCTCCTTGGCTCAGCGGGACGGCCGGGGGCATGGACTCCCCAGGGGACCGGGGTCACCGGCGGGTTCAGATCTTCTTGGTGACGAGCAGGATGCCGAGGATGATGAAGGCCATCCCCGCCCCGGTGTGCAAGTACTGGCGGGGGATGAGCTTGGTCAGGGCCTCGCCGAAGACCACCCCGAGGAGGGAGGTCAGACTCAGGGCGAGGGCCGCGCCGAAAAAGACCGACCAGGGAGAACGGCTCTGGGCGGCCAGGGTCATCGTCGTCAGTTGGGTCTTGTCGCCCAGCTCAGCCAGGAAGATCAGACCGAAGGTCGAGAGGAACAGGCGCCAGTCCACGCATCACCCTCCAATCCGACTCTGGTGCCCGGCCAACGGGGATAGCCTTCGACTTGGTTCCTTTTGAGGATATTCAGTGACCGGTCGCCCCTTTCCGCTTCCCTTTTCTCCCCCCGGACTTGGCGGCCCTCTTTTTCTTCTTCACTTCCAGCCGCCCCCCGGGGCCGAGGACGGCCGTCTCCACGTCGATCATCCGCTTGATCCCTTGCCGCTGGAGGAGGGCCTTCAGGCGGTCCAGGTCCATCCTGGCCCGGCCTAGATTCTCCCGGTGGATCTTCCCGTCCTGGATGAGGCCGAGGCCCCGCAGATCGGCCAGGGTCGCCGGCCGGTCGGCCCGCTTCTTCAGGACGCTGAGGTTGCCGTCGGTCTCGAGGTAGGCCCGGTAGACCTCGTCGAGGCGGGCGATCCCCTTCTCGCGGAGCCGCTCGGCCAGTTCCTCCCGGCTGACCTTGGCCCGGTTGAGATTCCTCTCGATCAGGCGTCCCCGCCAGACCACCAGCACCGGGCGGCCTTCCAGGAGCCAGCGCAGGAGGGGGCTGCGTAGACACAGCCAAGCCAAAACCAGCTGCAGGGCGACCAGGGTGACGATGGCCAAGAGAGCCGGGCGCGCGTCCAGGCGGGGGTCGGCCAGGGGAGCCCCGAGGATCTCGGCCACGGCGATGACCACGACAAAGTCGAAGGCCTGCATGTCCCCGAGCGTTCTCTGTCCCATCACCCGGAAAAGGAAGAGCGCGAAGGCATACAGGCCGATGGTCTTCAGGACGGTCACCGACTATCTTCCTCGCCTCGGGTCAGCTTTGGAGCGGCCCCTGCCATTGCTCCGGCGTGTAGGCCGGCCTGGGGCCCGGGGCCATCGCCGGCCGCCCCTGCCACCGGGCGCCCTTGACCGCTTCCCGCCCGATCCCGGGCACCCGGTCGAGAAGGTCGACGAGGTCAGGATGGCCGATCTCCTGGAGCTCGTAGCGGACGCGGACGGCGGGCCGGTTGATCTGGACCAGCCGCCGCAAGTCGATCGGCGTGGCGATGACGACGACCTCCGCCGGGCAGGCGTTGATCGTCTCCTGCAGGTCGTGGATCTGCTGGCCGTTGTAACCCATGGCCGGAAGGAGGGTGCCGATCTTCGGGTACTTCTCGTAGGTCCGGGCGATGGTCCCGACGGCGTAGGGCCGCGGGTCGATCAGCTGGGAGGCCCCATACTTGCGGGCGGCGATGACCCCGGCCCCGTACTGCATCTCACCGTGGGTGAGGGTCGGGCCATCCTCGATGACCAGGGCCCGTTGACCCCGAATGGGCCCGGGGTCGTCGACATAGATGGGTGAGGCGGCGTCGACGATGACGGCATTGGGGTTGACCCGGATTGAGTTGCGGCGGACAGCCTCGATGCCTTCGCGGTCGGCCGTCTCGACCTTGTTGATAATGACCACGTCGGCCATCCGGAGGTTCGTCTCTCCCGGGTGGAAGGCGACCTCGTGGCCCGGCCGGTGCGGGTCGACCAGGACGATGTGGAGATCAGGGACGTAGAAGGGGATGTCGTTGTTGCCCCCATCCCAGATGACCACGTCGGCTTCGCGTTCGGCCGCCCTCAGGATGCGCTCATAGTCGACGCCGGCGTAGACGATGACCCCGCGGTCGATGAGCGGCTCGAACTCCTCGCGCTCCTCGATGGTGCAGCGGTTGACCTCGAGGTCCTCGTAGTTGGCGAAGCGTTCGGCGGCTTGGCTCAGGAGGTTGCCGTAGGGCATGGGGTGGCGGACGGCGACGACCCGATGCCCGAAGTCCCTCAGGATGTCGGCCAGCCGGCGGGTGGTCTGGGACTTGCCGACGCCCGTCCGGACGGCGGTGACGGCGACCACTGGGCGGTTGGCCCGGAGCATCGTCGTCCGCGGGCCCATCAGGCGGAAGTCGGCCCCGGCCGCCAGGACCTGGGAAGCCCGGTGCATGACGTAATCGAAGGGGACGTCGCTGTAGGCGAAGATGACCTGCTCGGCCCCGGTCCGCTCGACCAGCTCGGTCAGGTCGGACTCGGGGTAGATGGGGATGCCCTCCGGGTACCCATGACCGGCCAGTTCCGGAGGATAGACCCGGCCCTCGATGTCCGGGATCTGGGTGGCCGTGAAGGCGATCACCTGGTAGTCCGGATTGTCGCGGAAGTAGACGTTGAAGTTGTGGAAGTCACGACCGGCGGCCCCCATGATGATGACCTTCCTGACCTGATCTGGCAAGGCGAAGAACCCCCTTTGAACAACGGCTGCGGCGGCCCGCCCAGGCGGCGCCGTGCTGCTTCGTTTAGTATCCTCCGGCGAAGAGGCCTTATGCGACGGCTGGTTTAGGGCTCTTGGCACCAGGTCGCCGGCGCGCCCAAGAACCCGGTATGGAAGAAGGAAACCGCACCCTCGGAGCCGAATAGAATGGTCACCGGAAGGGCCGTCGCTCCAAGCGTGGCGGCGCCCGTTCAGCAAGAATCCCCTGGGGGGTGAGCCGGCTTGTACAGGCGGCTCACAGTCTGGCCCTGGTCCTCCGACGGGCCTCCGAGGGCCGGTCCAGAACGTGTGAGAAAGGTGCAGGTAGATGAGGTAAGGCGGGCGAAGCCCGCCTTCTTGTGTTCTCAGGTTCACATTCACAAGCGCGGGGAAAAAGGCGAGCTATGAAGGCTCGCCTTTGGCATTTTCCAGGGGCCTTTCTCAACCGAAACGCGGGGGGTGTGTGCAGTGGCGAACGAACCGGTCCAGTTTTCCGAGAACCCGGCGGCTGGCGAGACAGGTCCGGTCCCGGCCCGAGATGAGGCGACCGCGACCGGCGCGGCCACCGGGGCCGTCCTCGTCGTCGGCGGCGGCATCGCCGGCATTCAGGCATCCCTGGACCTGGCCCAGGCGGGGTACCTGGTCCACCTGGTCACCCGAGACCCCTCGATCGGCGGCAAGATGGCCCAACTGGACAAGACCTTTCCGACCAACGATTGCTCCATGTGCCTCCTGGGTCCGAAAATGACCGACTGCCTCAACCATCCGAACATCGTCCTGCACACCCTGGCTGAGGTCACCGGGCTGAGCGGCGAACCGGGACGCTTCCAGGCTGAGGTCCGGAGCCTCCCGCGCTACGTCGACCTGGCCGCCTGCACCGGCTGCAGCGATTGCGAGGCCGCCTGCCCGGTGGAACTCAGCGACGCCTTCAACCAAGGGCTGAGTAAGCGCAAGGCCATCTACCGCTTGTTCCCCCAGTCGAGCCCGAACAAGTACGCCATCGACAAGCGGGGCAGGTCGCCCTGCCGAATGGCCTGCCCCTCGGGCATCAACACCCAGGGCTTCATCAGCCTCATCGCCCGCGGCAAGTACCGCGAGGCCTGGGAGTTGATCCGCCAGGAGATGCCCTTCCCGATCATCTGCGGGACCGCCTGCCATCACCCCTGCGAAGGGGTGTGCCAGCGGGGCGAGGTCGACGACCCGATCGCCATCTCCCGGCTGAAGCGCTTCGTCGGCGACCACGTCCTCGGCCACCTCACCGAATTCTACCCGGAGGGCGTCCCGGTGCCGCCCCGTCTTCATCCAGAACAGGTGGCCGTGGTCGGCTCAGGGCCGGCCGGGCTGGCCGCCGCCTATCACCTGCGGCGGCGTGGGTATGGGGTGACCATCTTCGAGGCCCTCGGCGTGGCCGGCGGGATGATGCGGGTCGGGATCCCCGAGTACCGGCTGCCCAAGCGGCTCGTCGAGGCGGAGATCGACCAGATCCTGAAGACCGGCATCGAGCTGCGCACGGGCGTGGCGATCGGCCGCGACCTCGACGTCGACGACCTCTTCGCCCAGGGCTTCGGGGCCGTGCTCCTGGCGGTCGGGGCCCACGCCCCGCAGAAGATCGGCGTCTACGGCGAGGATCTCGGCGGGGTCTTCCATGGGGTGACCTTCCTCCGCCAGGTCAACCTGGGTCAGCGGGTGGCCATCGGGGCCCGAGTCGTCGTTATCGGCGGCGGCAACACGGCCATCGACGCCGCCCGGACGGCCGTCCGGCTGGGGGCCGAGGAGGTCACCGTGGCCTACCGTCGCTCCGAGGCCGAAATGACGGCCCTCTCCGAAGAGGTCGAGGAAGCCCGCGAGGAAGGCGTCCGTTTCGAGTTCCTGACCTCGCCGATCCGGATCATCGGCTCGGCCGAAGAGCGGGTCGAAGGCATCGAGTGCCTGCGCAATGCCCTCGGGGAAACCGGTACTGACGGGCGGCGCCGCCCCGTTCCGATTCCTCGCTCCGAGTTCATCATCCCGGCCGAATCGGTGATCATCGCCGTCAGCCAGGCCCCCGACCACACCTTCCTCCATGACACGACCCTCGAGACGACCCGCGGCGGGACGATCATCGCCGACCAGTTGACCCTGGCCACCAAGCTCCCCGGGGTCTTCGCCGCCGGCGACGCGGTCAGCGGCCCGGCCACCCTGGTCGAGGCGGCGGCCGCGGGCAAGGAGGCGGCCGAGTCCATCCATCGCTACCTGCAGGGGCAGGACCTGCGGGCCTGGCGCACGCGGCGGCCGCGCCCCGAGGACGCCAGGCGGCTGGAGATCAGTGTCTTGGGGACCCAGCGCCAGAAGCGCGAGGCCCTGCCCCGCCTCGGGGCCGCCGAGCGGCGTCGCTCCTTCGCCGAAGTCGTCGGAGGCTACACCGCTGAGCGGGCCTCCGCCGAGGCCCAACGCTGCCTGGCCTGCGGCGGCTGCTCCGAGTGCCGGCAGTGCGAGGCGGTCTGCAAGCCCGTGGCCATCCGCCACGACCAGACGGGGAGCACGACCAGCCTCGAGGTGGGAGCGGTGATCCTCGCCCCCGGCTTCTCCCTGACCGACCCGCGAACCCTCGGCGAGTACGGTTATGGCCTTTACCCCAACGTCATCACCGGGCTCGAGTTCGAGCGGCTGCTCAACGCGACCGGCCCGACTCGCGGCGAGCTCAGGCGCCCCGGCGACGGCGGCCATCCCCGGCGGATCGCCTTCATCCAGTGCGTCGGCTCCCGCGACCCCGGCCGCGGCAACCCCTACTGTTCCTCGATTTGCTGCATGTCCTCGACCAAGGAAGCGACCATCGCCAAAGAGCACTCCCCGGACTGCGAGAGCACGGTCTTCTACCTCGACCTGAGGGCCCAGGGGAAGGGCTTCGACCGTTACGTCCAGTCGGCCAAGGACGACTACGGGGTGCGGTACCTGAGGGCCTTCGTCTCCGGCCTGAAGGAAGACCCGAAGACCGGCGACCTGACCATCCGCTACGCCGCCGACGGCCAGATCAAGGAGGAACGGTTCGACCTCGTCGTCCTGGCCACCGGCCTGAAACCACCGGCCGGGGCGCGCCAACTGGCCGACACCTTCGGCATCGACCTGGACCGACACGGCTTCGCCGATTGGGACAAGACGTTCCCGGCCCGAGCCAATAAAGGAGGGATCTTCGTGGCCGGAGGCTTCACCGGACCACATGATATCCCGGAGACGGTGATGGGCGCCGGCGCCGCGGCGGCCGAGGCCAACTCGCTCCTGGCCCTCGCCCGCGGGACCCTGACCCGGCCCCGCACTTACCCGCCGGAGCAGGAGGTGTCCGGCAAGACCCCGCGGATCGGCGTCTTCGTCTGCCGCTGCGGGATCAACATCGCCTCGGTGGTCGACGTCCCGACGGTGGTCGCCCGGGCGGCCAAGGCCCCCGGCGTGATCCATGCCGAGGAGTTCCTCTTCACCTGCTCCCAGGACTCACTCAAGAAGATCCGCGAGACCATCGCCGAGAAGGACCTCAACCGGGTGGTCATCGCCTCGTGCACCATCAGGACCCATCTCCCGCTATTCCGCGATACGCTACGAGAAGCCGGGCTGAACCAGTACCTTTGCGAGATGACCAACATCCGCGAGCAGTGCTCGTGGGTCCACCGCACCGACCCGGTGGCGGCCACGGCCAAGGCTGTCGACCTGGTCAAGATGGCCGTCGCCAAGGCGGCGACCCTCGAACCCCTGACCACCTTCCCGGTCCCCGTGGTCAAGCGGGCCCTGGTCGTCGGCGGCGGGCTGGCCGGGCTGCAGGCCTCACTATCACTGGCCGGAATGGGCTTCG
This sequence comes from Bacillota bacterium, assembly GCA_036504675.1. Lineage (NCBI taxonomy): Bacteria > Bacillati > Bacillota > Bacillota bacterium. The sequence goes on from DASXUT010000162.1 coordinate 34,672, forward strand.
GGGTGACCCTCCTCGAGCGGTCGGCGGCCCTCGGCGGGAACCTGACCAACCTGGCCTGGACCCTCGACATCCCGGACGTCCCGGCCTACCTCGATGAGCTGTTGATGCAGGTCGACCGGCAGCCGGGGATAACCGTCCTGACCAACGCGACGGTCAAGGACTTCCATGGTCACGCCGGGCACTTCACCACCCGGGTCGAGGTGGCCACGGGCGATGGCCCCGGCGGGGGCGGGCGGACGACCACCGACATCGAGCACGGGGTGGTCGTCGTGGCCACCGGCGGGCGCGAGCTGGTCCCCGATGAGTACCTCTATGGCGAGGACTCGCGGGTCCTCACCCGGCTTGAGTTCGAGCGGCGCCTGAAGCGCTCCGGTGAGCCGATGGTCCCCGTCCGGCGGGCCGTCTTCATCCAGTGCGTCGGGTCGCGCCAGGCCGGCCGCCTCTACTGCAGCCGAACCTGTTGCGGCGCGGCGATCAAGGACGCCTTGTTGCTCAAGGAGGCCGACCCGGCCTGCGAGACCTACGTCCTCTACCGCGACGTGCGGGCCTATGGCCTGGCCGAGGAGTACTACCGGTTGGCCCGTGAGCGCGGGGTGGTCTTCATTCGCTACGAGGAGACCGCCAAACCGGTGGTCAGGGCAACCCCGTCGCAGCTGGACGTGACCGTGGACGACGCCGACAGCGGCCGGGCGATGACCCTCGGGGCCGACCTCGTCGTCCTGGGCGCGGCGACCCTCCCCTCGGAGGGCACCGCTGAGGCCGCCCGGGCCTTCAAGCTGCCGATGACCGAGGATGGGTTCCTGGCGGAATTGCACGCCAAGCTCGGCCCGGTCGACTTCCCCAGCCAGGGCCTGTTCTTGTGCGGATTGGCCCATTCCCCCAAGTCGATCCCCGAGACCATCCTGCAGGCCCAGGCGGCCGCTTCGCGG
>DASXUT010000163.1 GCA_036504675.1 Bacillota bacterium
ACTTCAAGAAGCAGTCCCGCGTGGTCCTACGCAACTGCGGCCTGATCGACCCGGAGGTCATCGAGGAATATATCGCCCAGGGTGGCTATCAGGCCTTGGGCAAGGCTCTGACGACGATGACCCCGGAGGACGTCATTGCCACGGTCAAGATGGCCAAACTGCGGGGCCGGGGCGGCGCGGGCTTCCCCACCGCTCTCAAGTGGGAGTTCGCCCGCAAGGCCCCCGGAGCCGAGAAGTACATCGTCTGCAACGCCGACGAGGGCGAGCCCGGCACCTTCAAGGACCGGCTCATCCTCGAAGGAGACCCGCACAGCATCCTGGAGGGGATGGCCGTCGCCGCCTATGCCGTAGGGGCCTCCTACGGCTACATCTATGTCCGCGGCGAGTACACCCTGTCCATCCGGCGCCTCCAGACGGCCATCGAGAAGGCCCGGGGCCTCGGTCTTCTGGGGAAGAACATCTTCAACTCCGGCTTCAATTTCGACGTCGAGATCCGGCTGGGGGCCGGCGCCTACGTCTGCGGGGAAGAGACCGCCCTCTTCGAATCGATCGAAGGCGGGCGAGGGGAGCCCCGGGTCAAGCCGCCCTACCCGACCGACGTCGGGCTGTTCGGCCGGCCGACGGTCATCAACAACGTCGAGACCCTGGCCAATGTGGCCCCGATCATCACCCGCGGCTGGGAATGGTTCCGCGGCCTCGGGACCGAGCGGACCCCGGGCACCAAGGTCTTCACCCTCACCGGCGACGTCGTCAACGAGGGTCTCATCGAGGTGCCGATGGGCATCACCATGCGCGAGGTCATCTTCGACATCGGCGGCGGCATCAAGGACGGCCACTCGTTCAAGATGGCCCAAACCGGCGGCACCTCCGGCGGATGCCTCCCCAAGGAGCTGCTGGACGTGCCGATGGACTATGACAACCTGGCCGCGGCCGGTTCAGCCCTGGGCTCGGGGGCCATCCTGGTGATGGACGATACCCACTGCATCGTCGACGTGGCCAAGGTCTTCGCCCACTTCTTTGTCCACGAGTCATGCGGCAAGTGCGCCCCCTGCCGAGAGGGGACTTTCCGGATCCACCAACTGGTCGAGAAGATCACCCGCGGCGAGGCTGATGAACGAACCATCGACCTGATCGGCGCCCTGGCCGAGATGATGTACAAGGCGCCGCTCTGCCCGCTGGGGCAAGCGGCCCCGCTGCCCATCATGTCAACCCTCAAGTGGTTCCGGAGCGAATACGATGCCCACATCAACGAGAAGCGCTGCCCGACCGGGACATGCCGGACCCTTACGGCCAGAGTCTCGGTCGCGGACTAGCCCCGGGAAAGGGAGGGTGACAAGGTGGAAACGGTGACCTTGACCATCGATGGCCAGAGGATAGAGGTCCCCAAGGGGACGACCATCCTCAAAGCGGCCAGACTGGCCGGCATCGAAATACCGACCCTATGCGACCATCCCGACCAGGCGGTCAAAGCCGTCTGTCGGGTGTGCATCGTCGAGATCCAGGGGCAGCGGACCTTCCAGGCCGCCTGCGCCTATCCGGTGGCCGAGGGGATGGTTGTCAAGACCAACACCCCGGCCATCCGCGAGGCCCGCAAGTTGATCGTCGAGCTGATCCTTTCCCGGCACCCGCAGGACTGCCTCAAATGCGAGAAGAACCTGCATTGCGAGCTTCAGCGGTTGGCCGAGGGCCTCGGCATCCGGGAGGTCCGCTTCGACCGGGTCCAGAAGGAATTCCCCGAGGACCATTCGACCCCGTCGATCGTCCGTGATCCGTCGAAGTGCATCCTCTGCCGGCGCTGCGTCTACACCTGCCATGAGGTCCAGGGGGTGGGCGTCCTCTACCCGATCAACCGGGGCAAGGACACCATCATCGCCCCGGCCATGGACGGCGACCTCGCCGAACTGGCCTGCGTCCTGTGCGGGCAGTGTACCCTGGTCTGCCCGACGGGGGCGATCACCGAGCGGGACGACACGGCCAAGGTCTGGGCGGCCATCGCCGATCCGAAGAAGCACGTGGTCGTCCAGACGGCCCCGGCGACCCGGGCCACCCTCGGCGAGGAGATGGGGCTCCCGGCCGGCACCCTGGTCACCGGGAAGCTCGTGGCGGCCTTGCGGCGCCTGGGCTTCGACCGGGTCTTCGACACCGACTTCACCGCCGACCTGACCATCCTCGAAGAGGGCACGGAACTCATCGAGCGGATCAAGACCGGCGGCAAGCTGCCCCTCCTGACCTCCTGCAGCCCGGGGTGGATCAAGTACATCGAGCACTTCTACCCCGAGCTCCTGCCCCATCTGTCGACCTGCAAATCGCCCCAGCAGATGTTCGGGGCCCTGGCCAAGTCGTACTACGCCGAGAAAGCCGGGATCAGCCCAAAGGACATCTTCGTGGTCTCGATCATGCCCTGCACGGCGAAGAAGTTCGAGTGCCAGCGGCCGGAGATGAAGGACAGCGGTTACCAGGACGTCGACGTCGTCCTGACCTCCCGCGAGCTTGGCCGGATGATGCGCGAGGCCGGCATCGCTTTCGAGAACCTCCCCGAAGAGGAGTACGATCTGCCCCTCGGCATCTCCACCGGAGCGGCCGCCATTTTCGGGGCCACCGGTGGGGTGATGGAGGCCGCCCTGCGCACCGCCTACGAGATCCTGACCGGTAAGTCCCTCGAGAACATCGAACTCGTCGCCGTCCGCGGGATGGAGTCGATCAAAGAAGCGACCATCCCCGTCGGTGACCTCAAGGTCAAGGTGGCCGTTGCCCACGGCCTGGCCAACGCCGGAAAGCTCATGGAGAAGCTGGCCAAGGGGGAGGCCGACTACCACTTCATCGAGGTCATGTGCTGCCCTGGCGGGTGCATCGGCGGCGGCGGCCAACCCATCGGGACCGACAACGCCATCCGGAAACTGCGGATGGACGCCATCTACCGCGAGGACCAGAGGATGCCCCTGCGCAAGTCGCACGAGAACCCGGTGCTCAAGCAGCTCTATGAGGAGTACCTCGGTCACCCCCTGGGCGAGAAGTCGCACCACCTCCTGCATACCGAGTACACCAAGCGCTCCAGGTATTGAGCCCAGAACCCGGGACACGCTCAGACGCTGAGTAGGAGCGGGGCCATGCCGCCACTGGGCATGGCCCCGTTCACCTGGGGGGAGGATGTAAGGCAAGGAGTGAGGCGGATGACCGGAGCGAACCGGCAGGAACATGATCTCTTGGGGACCTGCGAGGTCCCCGCCGACGCCTACTACGGGGTCCACGCCTGCAGGGCGGCGGCCAACTTCCCGATCTCGGGACAGACCCCGCATCCCCAACTGCTGAGGGCCATGGGCCTGGTCAAGAAGGCCTGCGCCCTGGCCAACACGGAACTGGGCCACCTGAGCCAGGAACGCGGCCGGGTCATCGCCCAGGCAGCCGAGGAACTGGCCGAGGGTCGGTGGGGCGATCAGATCGTCGTCGACGCCTACCAGGGTGGGGCCGGGACCTCGACGAATATGAACGTCAACGAGGTCATCGCCAATCGGGCCATCGAACTCCTGGGCGGCCGTAAGGGAGACTATTCCCTGGTCCACCCCCTCGATCACGTCAACCTGCACCAGTCGACCAACGATGTCTATCCGACGGCCCTCCGCGTGGCCGCCATCGCCCTGCTCCTCCCCCTCAGCCAAGCCCTGGCCCGCCTGCAAGAGGCCCTTCAGGAAAAGGAAGCAGAGTTTGCCGGGGTGATCAAGCTCGGCCGGACCGAGATGCAGGACGCCGTGCCGATCACCCTGGGACAGGAGTTCAGCGCCTGGGCCCAGGCGGTGGCCCGGGACCGTTGGCGTCTGTACAAGGTGGAAGAACGGCTGCGCCAGGTCAACCTGGGGGGGACGGCGGTCGGCACGGGCCTAAACGCCGACCGCCGCTACTCCTACCTCGCCGCCGAGAAGCTGAGGGCGGTCGCCCGCCAGGGGTTGTCAAGGGCCGAAAATCCGATCGACCTGACCCAGAACGCCGATGTCTTCGTCGAGGTCTCCGGGCTGATCAAGGCGGGGGCGGTCAACCTGGCCAAGATCGCCTCCGACCTGATCCTCCTGTCCTCCGGACCCCGGGGCGGCCTGGCCGAGATCAACCTGCCCGAGTTGCAGGCGGGGTCGTCGATCATGCCGGGCAAGGTCAACCCGGTCGTCCCGGAAATGGTCAAACAGGTATCTTACCAGGTCATCGGCTTCGACGTGGCAATCACCCTCGCGGCTCAGGGGGGGCAACTGGAACTCAACGCCTTCCTGCCGCTGATTGCCCACGACCTGCTCTGGGGGATCCAGCTCCTCACCCGGGCGGCGGACATCTTCACCGAGCGCTGCGTCAAAGGGGTCACGGCCAGCCGCGAGCGCTGTCGGGGCTGGCTCGAAGATAGCTACGGACTGGTGACGGCGATCATCGGGCACGTCGGCTACGACCTGGCCTCGGACATCGCTCGAGAGGCCCGCGACACCGGACGCCCGGTCCGACAGGTCATCCTGGACCGCGGCCTCTTCACCCCGGACCGGCTGGCGCTGGTCCTCGACCCCGAGCAGATGACCAGGCCGGGCATTCCCGGTGCGGTGACAAGAACCCGGGACGTCGGAAGCGACGGTCGGGGGCCCGGACGCCAAGACTGACCGGCCGGACCTGCGCCGGCCCTTTGGAGGATTGAACGTGGAAGCCACTCCCCGCGGCGAACGTCTGCACGTCGCCATCTTCGGTCGGCGCAACGCCGGCAAGTCAACCCTCATAAATGCTCTCTCCAACCAGGACGTGGCCATCGTCTCCCCCGTCCCCGGGACAACCACCGATCCGGTCTACCGGTCGATGGAAATCCTGCCGATCGGCCCGGTGGTCCTGATCGACACCGCCGGTATCGATGACGTCGGAGACCTGGGCCAGATGAGGATCAGGAGCACCCTGCGGGTTCTCAATCGGACCGACCTGGCCCTTCTGGTCATCGACGCGACGGCCGGCCCCGGGGAATACGAGCAGAATCTGCTCAAACGCCTGAAAGACCGGGACCTACCGGCCATTGCCGTAATCAACAAGGTCGACCTGGTCCGAAAGCCGGAGGACTGGACCGCTTGGGGCACCGCGCTTGGCGTACCGGTGGTGCCGGTGAGCGGCGAGAGCGGCGAGGGCATCGAGGCCTTGAAACAGAAGATCATCGAGGTGGCTCCGAGCGACTGGTCGGCGCCGGCCATCGTCGGGGACCTGATCGACCCGGGCGACCTGGTCTTCCTGGTCGTCCCGATCGACCTTGCCGCGCCCAAGGGCCGATTGATCTTGCCGCAGGTGCAGACCCTTCGCGACATCCTCGACCACGATGCCTACGCCGTCATGGTCAAGGAGTATGAGCTCCGAGAGGCCCTCGCCAACCAGGTCCGCCGGCCGCGCCTGGTGATCACCGACTCCCAGGCCTTCCTCAAGGTGGACGCCGATACGCCCTCGGAGGTAAGGCTGACCTCCTTCTCCATCCTCTTTGCCCGCTACAAGGGGGACCTCGAGGCGTTGGTGGCTGGGGCGAAGGCCGTCGACTCTCTCCGCCCCGGGGATCGGGTCCTTATCGCGGAAGCCTGCACTCATCACCGGCAGGCCGACGACATCGGGAGAGTCAAGATTCCGCGCTGGCTACGCCAGAGGGTCGGCGGGGACCTTCAGTTCAGTTGGGTCTCCGGGATGAAGTACCCCGATGATCTGGAGACCTACAAGCTGGTGGTCCACTGCGGAGGGTGCATGATCAACCGCCGTGAGATGCTGGCAAGAATAGGTCAGGCCCGGGAGAAGGGCGTCCCGATTGTCAATTATGGGGTCCTCATCGCCTACTTGCTCGGACTGCTGCCTCGGGCCCTCGAACCATTCCCGGCAGCCAGGCAACTAATCATCGGCCTCTGAAGGGGCTCGCCGACTGACGGGACCCCCCTCCAAAAGTAGAGGGGGGTCCCCTTTCTTCTTCACAGAAGGGCCGAAACGTGGTAGAATAAAAGTGGAACTAACACCGGGACGCATCGGTGTTAAGGAGTACTTAAATATGGCCCTCGTTTGTGAACGCCGGCACTATCGGGGGCGGTTCTGCGGGGCCTTGTCAGACCCAAATGCCGACCCCGCGTAGGTCTCCCGACCGGTCCCCCCGGACCACGATGAAAGGAGCGAGGTGAAGGACAATGAACGAGAGGCTCAAACCGTGGATGGTAGCGACTGCTCTCGCAGGGTGCTTCCCCGTCGGTCTCCATCTGCTGTGGAGCGGGGCCCAGTTCAGCCTGGCCGGCAAGATCGTCCTGACGACCGTGACGGCCGCCCTCTCCCCGGTGCTCGTTCTCCTGGCCGTGCCCGTGGTCCTGGCCGGGGGAGTACGGCTCCTGACCAGGCTTGGTTGAGAAACGGCCGGCCTGAGGCACAGAGAAGGCGGACAATGGCCCGGACCCCGGATCAGACCAAGGGTCGCCCGGATGTGGGCAATGAAGAAGGGAGGCGCGTTGTGTTGCGCCTCCCTTCGCGTTGGCATGCTCGCACTGTTGCTGGAAGTCGAGATGGACTGCCTCGCCGACGCGCTTCTGTCGGCCACCGGCGCGGGCTACGTGCCGACGCTCGAATCGCGGGCAAGAAGCGTCTCAGAACCAGGGGCGGGGACGAAGCGGCCGTTCAGACGGCCCGGCTCTGCATAGCCTCGATACAGTTCCGGCAAACCCTCTTGCCCCGGAAGTTCTCGACGTTCTGGGCGTTGCCGCAGAAGATGCAGGCCGGCTCATACTTGCGAAGGATGATCTTGTCGGAGTCGACGTAGATCTCCAGAGCGTCCTTCTCTTCAATGTCCAGGGTGCGGCGGAGTTCAATGGGAATCACGACGCGTCCCAGTTCATCGACTTTACGAACAATACCCGTAGACTTCATCATGACCGGCGTCCCTCCGTTTAAACTTTCTACACGTTTCGACACTACCTGTATAGACTATACCAATAATGCCAGAAAAAGTCAACCATAATTGTTTGACTAGGCCGGTCAACATCTCTTCATGTTGGCCGCCCGAGGTGACCTCAGAACGGCCAAGTAGCGCTGGATTGGCTATCGCCAACGGAGGTTCGTTTCTGTCTGACCGGGCCGGCCGGAGTCGCCTGCTTCCCGGAGTGGGAGGTACGGAGGCCTGGTTCGACACAAGTCGACATTCCCGCCCGTTTGGGTGTCAGGGGCCCCAGCCGCCGCCGCCGCCGCCGCCGTGTGCCTTGACAGGACGGCCCGGCTGCCATATATTGAGGTTAATACACCGAGCCAGAGAAACGGGTCAAAGACGGTGAAGGGGAAGAGTAACCCCGCCTCGAGGGCGTAGAGAGCCGGGCCAGGTGAAAGCCGGCCCCAAAGGGCGGAGCGAAGATGGCCCCAGAGTCGTCCGCTGAACCGGCCCAGGCGGGCCCAAGTAGGCTGAACCGGCAGGCCGCCGTTAACCGGCCGGGGTCTCCGCCCAAGTGGCGGGTACCCGCGGAGGCGCGGGCCGTGAGGCCCGGGCGTTTATGGGTGGTACCGCGAAGGATATTCCCTCGCCCCAAAGGTGGGCGAGGGTTTTTCATTTTCCCGTCCGAACTGACGGGTCACCCGCTCCGGCAGGCGTTCTTGACAAGGGGGGACTGCAGATTGAGCGGCAGAGCGAAGGGCGAAGGCGAGCGTGAAACCTTCTACATCACCACCCCGATTTACTACACCAACGACAACCTGCACATCGGTCACACCTACACGACCGTGGCCGCCGACGCCATTGCCAGATTCCACCGCCTGCGCGGCGTCGACACTTACTTCCTGACCGGGACCGACGAGCACGGCCAGAAAGTCCAGCGACGGGCCGAAGCTGATGGCAAGGACCCGCAGACGTTCGTCGATGAGATCGTCGAACACATCAAGGCCCTGTGGGCCAAGATGGGCATCTCCTACGACGGGTTCATCCGGACCACGGACCCCGTCCACGAGCGGGTCGTCCAGCAGATCTTCGAGAAGATCCTGGCCAAGGGGGACATCTACAAGGCCGAATACGAGGGCTGGTACTGCACCGGCTGCGAGGCCTTCTTCACCGAGACCCAGTACAAGGACCTTGGGGGCCGATGCCCCGACCACGACGCCCCCTTCGAGCGGCTTCGGGAGGAGAGCTACTTCTTCCGCCTTGGCAAGTACGCCGACCGGCTGTTGAGGCACATCGAGACCCATCCCGAGTTCATCCAGCCGGTCTCCCGGCGTAACGAGATCGTCAGCTTCATCAAGCAAGGGCTGGAGGACCTGTGCGTGTCCCGGACCACCTTCACCTGGGGCATCCCGGTCCCCTCCAACCCTAGGCACGTCATCTACGTCTGGTTCGACGCCCTGGCCAACTACATCACGGCCATCGGCTACCTCTCCGACGAGAGGAAGTTCCGCCGCTATTGGCCGGCCGATGTGCACCTAATCGGCAAGGAGATCGTCCGGTTCCACTGCATCATTTGGCCGATCATGCTGATGGCCTTGGACCTGCCCTTGCCGGACAAGATCTTCGGCCATGGTTGGCTCCAACTGGAGAGCGGCAAGATGTCCAAGTCGCGGGGGAACGTCATCGACCCGCTGGTCCTCATTGACAAGTACGGGGTCGACGCGGTCCGCTACTATCTCCTGAGGGAGATCCCCTTCGGGGCCGACGGCTACTACACCGAGGACGCCCTCATCCTGAGGACCAACGTCGACCTGGCCAATGACCTGGGCAACCTGCTCAGCCGGACGACGGCCATGATCAACCAGGCCTTCGGCGGGCGCATCCCGGAGCCCGGACCGTACGAAGCCCTCGACCGGGAGCTGCCGACCCTGGCCGGCCAGGTCCTCGACGAGGTCGAAAGGTACTTCGACGACCTGGAAATCAGCTCGGCCCTGGCCTCCTTGTGGAGACTGATCGATCGCTCCAACAAGTACATCGACGAGACCAGCCCGTGGGCCTTGGCCCGGGAAGAGAAGACCCGGCCGCGGGCGGGTACGGTCCTTTATAACCTGGCAGAGACCCTCAGGATCCTCGGCATCGCTTTGCGGCCGTTCCTGCTCGAGGCACCCAGGGAGATCTGGAAGCAACTCGGGGTGGGCGGCGACATCAACGAGTCGACCTGGCAGGACGCCAAGACCTGGGGCCGGCTGCAGCCCGGGCTGACGGTCAGGCGGGGGACGCCGCTCTTCCCCCGGATCGAGGTGGCCAAGGAGGGCGAAGGCCCGGCCAGAGTCCAGGGCAAGCCCGCGGCCCAGGCGGAGCCCGTCTCGGCCCAGGTGGCAACGACACCCCCGTCCCCCGGCGAGGCCGGTCCTTCCACCGACGTCGGTCCGGCCCAGATTTCCATCGACGATTTCCGGCGGCTGGACCTCCGCGTGGCCACCATCCTGACGGCCGAGCGGATCAAGGGGGCCGACAAGCTCCTCCGCCTCGATGTTCAGATCGGCGAGGAAAAGCGACAGCTCGTCGCCGGTATTGCCAAGCACTACGAACCGGAGGCGCTGATCGGCAAGAGCATCGTCGTCGTGGCCAACCTGGCCCCGGCCAAGATCCGTGGCCTGGAATCACGGGGCATGCTGCTGGCTGCCTCCACCGACGACGGCGCCCAGCTCGGCCTGGTCACCCCGGAGCGCCCAGTACCCCCGGGGAGCAGGGTCAAATGAAGGCGAACAAACCGGGGGCAGCGGCCGGCGCTCTCCCACCGGTCGTCGAGACTCATTGCCATCTCGATTTGAAGGATTACGCGCCAGACCGGGCGGAGGTCATCAGCCGTGCTCGGGCGGCCGGGGTGGCCGCGTTGGTCAACGTCGGGTTCAACCTGGCCAGCTCCCTCGCGTCGGTGGACCTCGCCGAGGCCAACCCGGACATCTGGGCGGCGGTGGGCATTCACCCCCACGACGCGACCGAGGCCACTGCGGGGACCCTGGCGAGGCTAGGCGACTTGGCCCGCAAGCCGAAGGTCGCGGCCATCGGGGAAATCGGTCTCGATTACTACCGTGACCTCTCCCCCCGGCCCGCCCAGCGGGAGGCCTTCCGCCGGCAGCTCCGCCTGGCCCGTGAGCTAAGGAAACCGGTGATCATCCACGACCGCGACGCCCACGACGAGGTCCTGCGGATCCTGGAGGAGGAAGCCGCCGGGTTGACCGTCGTCCTGCATTGTTTTTCCGGGGACGCGGCGATGGCCCGGGCCTGCCTCTCGGCCGGCTACTTCATGGCCGTCGGCGGGGCGGTGACCTTCGCCAATGGCCTAAAGACGCAGGAGGTAGCGAAGGTCCTCCCGCTCAATCGGCTTCTTCTGGAGACCGACTCACCCTACCTCTCCCCGGAGCCCTTCCGCGGCAAGCGGAATGAGCCGGCCAGGGTAGCGGCGGTCGCCCAGAAGGTGGCCGAAGTCCGCGGGGAGTCACTGGCCGTGATCCGGGCCGAGACCACCCGGACGGCGGTCAAGGCCCTCGGTCTTACGCTGGGCTGATTCTAGAATCCGACCGGCCGTCGGCGCGAGCGGCGCAAGACCTGGGGAGGGAACCGGGCCTCCCGCGCCGAATCCAAAACGGGCTGGGAGGATCGCCACCATGCGCCGACAACCTGGTCGATACGAACAGTTCGTGCTCTCGCTCCGCTGGGTCCTCGTCGGGTTTGGCGCGGCCGTCCTTCTCTGGCGCCGCCCCGACTGGTGGTCGGCCCTCCTGATTCTGCTCCTCGTGGCTTACACCGCGATCCTGCAACACACCTACCGACGGCCGTCCTATTCCGACAAGACGGGATACTACGTCGTCGCCGCCGACCTGGTTCTCATCAGCGCCCTGGTCTTCACCCAGGGCGGAGCGAGCTCCGACCTGTACAACCTGTACTACCTGTCGATCGTCCAGGCCGCCGTCCTCCTCGGGTGGCGGGAGAGCGTCGCCGCCAGCATCACCGGAGCCCTCCTCTATGCTCTGGCCTCGGTCATGGGCGGGCCGGATTGGCTGCCGGTCATCCTCCGTGGCGGCTTCTTCGTCCTGATCGGGGCGCTCACCGGCTATCTGGCCGACGCCGTCAAGCGCGAGCGGCTCGAACGCGAGGCCAGCATTCAGTTGCTCGAGGAACTCCGAGTGGCCCACGAGAACCTGCGGGCCTATGCCGAGGAAATCGGACGATTGGCGGTCACCGATGGGCTGACCAAGCTGTACAACCACACCTACTTCCAGCAACGGCTGGACGAGGAGATCAAGCGGGCCGAACGCTACGGATTCGCCCTCAGCCTGCTGATGATCGACATCGATCACTTCAAGGACTACAACGATACCCACGGGCACATGGCCGGCAACGGCCTCCTCAAGGAACTGGCCGCCCTGTTGAAGGCGGCCGTTCGAGAGGTCGACATCGTCGCCCGGTACGGGGGAGAGGAATTCGCCATCATCCTTCCCGAAACCGACGGCCCGGCGGCCCTGGGGGTCGCCGACCGAATCAGGGGGCAGGTCGAGGAGCATCCTTTCGTCGGGGAGGCTCAGTTGAAAGCGGGCCGGGTGACGGTCTCCATCGGGGTGGCCGCTTTCCCGGCGATCGCGGCCAACCGTACCGAGTTGATCGAACGGGCCGACCAAGCGTTGTATGCGGCCAAGCGGGGCGGCCGCAACGGGGCCATCCTCTACCCGGAGATCCTGCCCGGGCGGCCCGGCCAGCGGCCCATGCCGGCCGGCGAGGGACGCAAGGGTCAGCCCGGTAAGTGAGACGCGCGTGGGGCCCCCGGGGCCGGGGATCGCTCAGGAGGGATTTGTCAAGCATCCAAGACGGCTTTTCGAACTTGACCAAGAATCGGGCCAAGCCCAAGAGGCGGTGAATCCAGCCATGCCAGCCCTGTTTAGCTCAAGCGAACGACTGGCCAAGGTGGCCGAAAGACTGACCCGATCAGCCGATCGAATGGTCGCCCACATCAGGCGGCAGCCGATGATCGCCGCCAGCGTCATCCTCGCCCTGGCCCTGGTCCTGACCCTGAGCTCGGTGGCCCTGGCGACGAAGACGGTCGAAGTCACGGCGGACGGTCATACGGTGGTCATCCGCACCCGGCTGAAGACCGTCGGACAGGCCCTCGCGGCCGCCGGGGTAGAGCTGAACCTTGGGGACAAGGTCACCCCCGGAGCCGGCGACCCACTGGCCAAACGGACTTCGGTGGCCGTGCAGCGAGCCTTCCCGGTGACCCTCAAGTTCGACGGGAGGACGGCGACCGCCCTGGTGACGACCAAGACGGCCATGGAGGCCCTCGGGGAGGCGGGAATCTCCGTGGGAGCCAATGACCACCTCCGAGTGACCATGGACCAGCAGGTGGTCAAGGCGGAGGCCCTGGCCCCCGGGGCGACGATCGAAGTCATCCGCCGGGCCTCGGCGGTGGTCACGGAGAAGCGGGTCATCACGGCGGAAACCGTTTACCGCGATGACGAGGGCATCCCGATGGGCCTGACCAAGGTGGTTCAGGACGGGCGGAACGGCATGGCCGAAGTGACGGTGGAAGTCGTCACCGAGAACGGTCACCGCGTGGCCCAAAAGGAACTGAGTCGCGAGGTCATCCAGGAGCCACAGATGCGGGTGGTCCTCAAGGGGACCTCCGGCAAGGTGACCCGGGGAGACCGGGAGATCGCCTTCAAGAAGGCCTTCAGCATGGTCGCCACGGCCTACTACCCGGGCCCCGACAGCACCGGCCCATACGCCAACGGGTACACCTCCACCGGGATGAAGGCAACCTACGGGGTGGTCGCCGTCGACCCCAGGGTCATCCCGCTCCGGTCCCTGCTCTACATCGACGGTTATGGCTACGCCATCGCCGGCGATGTCGGCGGGGCCATCAAGGGCAACAAGATCGATCTCTGCTACGACACCAAGCAGGAGGCCCTCGATTGGGGAAAACGTACGGTGACGGTCTTCCTCATCAAGTAGACCAGACCCGAACACACTACAAGCCGGTCGCGGAACGGGTGCCCCCCGTTCCGTTCTTGTCGGCGGGTGGCTTGGGTCCGCTCGCGGGGTCGTCTGGACCGAAGCCGGACTGGGCAGGCTAGACAGGGGGTGCGGCGGCGTTGAATAACCGGGAGGAGACTGTTCCCGGGCTCCCCTCGCCGGGGGAGCTCCTCGATCGGCTCAGGCAGAGCGGTTTCACCTTTAACCACCGACTGGGCCAGAACTTCCTCTACGATCGCGGGACTCTCGGGGCAATTGCCCGCGAGGCCGGGGTCGGTCCGGGAGACCATGTCCTCGAGATCGGCGCCGGGGCCGGCACCCTCACCGTCGAACTGGCTCGCCTCGGGGCCTCGGTGGCGAGCGTGGAGATAGACCGCCGGCTCTTGGCCGTCCTCAGGGAAGCCCTGGCTGGCTGCTCGGGGATCACCCTGATTGCCGGGGACTTCCTCAAGGTCGACGTCGACCAGATCTTCGCCGACCTGGAGCAGAAAAGTGGGCCGTCGGCCGGTCACCGACGGGTGGTCGGCAACCTGCCCTACTACATCACCAGCCCCGTCCTCATGAAGTTGGTCGAGGCAGCGCCGACGGCCCGCCGCCCGTGGGAAACGGCCACCGTGACCGTGCAGAAAGAGGTGGCCGAGAGGCTGGCCGCGCCACCCGGTGGAAAGGACTACGGGGCCCTGACCCTGGCCGTGACCTACTATGCCGAGGTTCGTGCGGGCCGGGTCATTCCGCCGGGGGCCTTCCGGCCGGCCCCCGGGGTCGCCTCGCAGGTCGTAACCTTGGTGCGGCGGCCGTCTCCGCCGATCCAGGCCGACCGGGAGGTCCTCTTCCGGCTGGTCCGGGCCGGTTTTGGTCAGCGCCGCAAGACTCTGGCCAACGCCCTCTCGTCCATCGGAGGCGGCCGGCCGGGGTTGGTCGCCGACTGGCCGGGGCTTCTCCGCGGCGCCGGGATCGATCCCAAGCGGCGGGCCGAGACCCTGTCATTGGCCGATTTCGGCCGCTTGGCCCAGGCGGTCGAGCCGTTGGCCGGCGACCTTTGGCCACCGATCGGGGAGGCAGAGGGGCCCCGCTGAAGGCCCGAGGCCATCGACCACCCCGGTGCGAGCGACTTAAAAGTCCGACGGGCCCTATGCTATAATGAGCTCAAGGTGAAAACGATGCAGTTCATAAGCCCGACCAAAGGGCCGATGTCTTTCGAGGCGATGTTCAACGACATTATCGAGTTCGTCAGCCAGGAGCCCAAGGCCGAGCACCGGCTGATTGTGGGCACGGACTCGCAAACCCGCGATGACCTTCTCTTCGTGACCGCGGTCATCGTCCATCGCCTTGGCCTGGGTGCCCGTTACTACTACAATCGAAGACGCCACAAACGCCTGGCCACCCTGAGGCAAAAGATCTACTTCGAAACCTCTCTCAGTCTTGGTTTGGGCAGCAAGATCGCTGAGCGCCTGGCGAAAAACGGGCACGCCAACCTCAATGTCGAAATCCATCTGGACGTCGGGACCACCGGTGAGACCAAGGACCTCATCCGAGAGATCGTCGGGATGGTCACCGGCAGCGGCTTTGACGCCAAAATCAAGCCGAACTCCTACGGTGCCTCAAAAGTGGCCGATAAACACACCAAGTAATTGCGTAAGCCAGCGCTTTGCATGACCAACATCGAAAGGGAACCGGGCTGGCGGAGAGCCAGCCCGGATTTTTGTTTCTGACCTGATATAAAGGCCACAAACAGCGCTAATTTCTTTAATAAACCCCTTGCCGAGAGAGCAGTCATTGCCTATAATAAAAGTGCAAGTTTAAGCAAATATATACATTATAAAGTATAAGTTATAGAATATGTTAGAAGAGTGGCGCCATACGACCTGAGGGGTACCGCCCGGGGTCCGACCCCGGCGGGTCTCTCCTGGATCTGACGGACGCCCATATATAAGGCCGAGAATTGTGAAGAATGGTGCAAAGCCAGACCGGCAGAATAAGGAAGACACGAAAAGGAGGGGTTAGGAATGAATGGCAACGAGGCAGGCGGCCGTCAGGGCCACGGCAAGCTATACCGCATCGCGGGCTATGCCGCCATCGCCGTCGCAGCAAGCACCGCCGTTTGGATCCTCCTAGCCGGTCTGTGTTTTCTGACCCGGGTCGGTCAAGACCCCACGGCGGCCGGTTTCGCCCGGGCCTTCCCGTTCATCAACGGGTGGGGGCGTTTCAATCTGATCGGCTTGGTGCTCTTGCAGGTACCCGTGGTCATGGCGCTGACCCTCCTCACGGCCGGGCGGCAAAGGCTCCTGTCGGTCCTCGGGGCGACCTTCGGAGGGCTGTACATCCTGACCGGGCTGTTTGCCGCTCTCTTCAAGACGGTGGTCTTCAGTGACATCGCCGGACGCTTACTGACCGTCAGCGGGGCCGAACAGGGGGTAGCCATCCGCAACCTGGCCATCTGGGCCCAGGGGCACCCCTACTCGGTGACCTACGGGCTGGATGTCCCGGTCAACCTGTTGTTCGCCCTGATGGCCCTGGCTTTCGCCGCAGCCATGGCCGGGTCCTCCCCGGCTTCGACGGCGGTCAGATGGCTTCTAGGTGGTGGAGCGATCATTGGCCTGGTCGTTACCTCCACCCAGCTGGTTGGATGGACTGCCCTGCAAGGCCTGATGATGATCGCCGCGGCCACCACCATCGGGGCTTACCTCTTGCTCGGCCCGCTGTTCCTGGCCCAGGCCTTCGGGCGACCGGCCGGGCCGGAGCCGGCCGTGCCGGTTCACGACTAGGCCCGTTCCCGTCACCCGACCCACAGAGATAAGCTTTCGCATCATCGGGAGGAGAGACAATGCAAGAGAACGTGACTCGTCCGGCGAAGCCGCTCTTTGCCCGGGCGGTCGACTGGCTCGACCAGCGCTACCGCGTCCGGTCGGTTTGGAAGAGCATCGCCGAGCATGAAGTGCCGGCGCACGTCAACTGGATGTACTGCCTCGGCGGAATCACCTTCTTCCTCTTTGGGGTGCAGGCCATCACCGGGATCATCATGGCCTTCTACTACAAGCCCAATCCCGACCAGGCCTACCAGAGCGTCCAGTTCATCGTCTACCAGCTTCCCTTGGGCTGGCTCGTCCGGACGGCGCACCGCTGGGCGGCCGACGGCATGGTCCTGATGGTCATCTTGCACATGCTGCGCGTCTTCTTCACCGGCTCCTACAAGCGTCCCCGCCAGCTCAACTGGGTGGTCGGGGTCTTCCTCTTTGTCATCACCTTCACCTTCGCCATCACCGGCTTCCTCCTGCCGTGGGACCAGCAGGCTTACTGGGGCACGTCCCAGCTGCTCGGCGTAGTCCAGTCGACTCCCGTGGTGGGCCCGATCCTGGCGGCCGTCCTGCGGGGTGGGGCGGCGGTCGGGGCGGCCACCCTTCGGCGGTTCTTCGCCTTACACGTGATGGCCCTTCCCGTGGTGATCCTGGTCTTTCTGGCCGTCCATTTCGTGGTCATCCGTCGCCAGGGCATCTCGGGGCCGCTATGAACCGGTCGCTCCGACTGGAACCCAAGACCCGTCATCAGTTGGGAACGAGGTGAGACCCATGGAAAACCGTCCACCGGAGGGGAACGCGCCCGGCCCGCACAAGGGCGGCCATCCGTTCTTCCCTGACCACTTCTTCAAGGAACTCCTGGTCATCGTCATTGTTGGCATCCTGCTCATCATCATCGCCGCTCTGCGACCGGCTTCGGGATTCATCGGTCACCCTGACCCAGCCGCCGGGGCGGTGCCCGTTCAGCCCCAGTGGTACTTATACTACCTCTATGTCGGGGCGAAAGCCCTCTCCCCGACGGCCATCACCACCATTGCCTTGTCTCTTCTGGCCCTCTTTGTCGCCGTCCCCTTCATCGACCGCAACCCCAACCGGAAGCCGTCGAGGCGGCCCATCGCCCTGGCCGTCACCGTCTTCGCCGTGCTGGCCGCAATCTATCTGGCCGGCAACGGGGTCAAGACGACCATGGCCGCGGGCAGTGTCAACATTGAGGGGATGAAGGGCATTCACTGCTCTTCATGCCATTCCTACCTCAAAGGGGTCAAGACCTTCGAGCCCACTCGCGAGGCCTGCCTCAAGTGCCACGCCGACCAAGGCCCGGCTAAGGGGACCTTCTCAGCCACCGCCCCGATGAACTTCTCCTGTCAGAGCTGCCACAAGCCGCATGTGGGGAAGGATCCGGTCTCCTGCCAGAGTTGCCACGCCGATCAGACCAAGAACGGTCTTCACAGTCAACCGGCGCACCAGACCTGCCAAGCCTGCCACAAGCCGCATACCTGGACGGTGCCGGCCGACGCCACGATCCGCACCACTTGCCTCAGCTGCCACGCCGACCGGCAGGAGCACCTGCCCAACCTGGCCTGCACGTCCTGTCACAAGTTTTCCAATAAGTAGTCGGCAAAGGACTGACAAAGCCCCCCTCCGCCCGAAGCAAATCGTGAAGCAGCCCATTAGACCGCCGGCCATCCGCCGGCGGTCTTGTCTTGGTGTCGGAAGGGTTTAAGATC
>DASXUT010000164.1 GCA_036504675.1 Bacillota bacterium
GATCGAGGGACTTGAACACTCCCTCGACCGAGACCATGTGGGCATCCAAAAAGGTCACCCGGCCGACCGCGTCCAGGACCACCTGCACTTCATCGAAGTAAGCCACGTCGGCGAGGCCGGCCGGCTGGTCATTGCGGTAGACCCGGGTGCCGGTGTAGACCACCAGCCGACGGTCGCCGGCCAGGACCTCCAGGCCGACCGCTCCGTCGACCAGATCAATGGTTCTAACCGTGCCGCTAAGGTCGTAGAGGCGGCCCATGGCCCCGAGCATCCGCGCAACGAGCACGGCGGCCTGAGACCGGGTGGTCGAGGCCAGCGGCCGGAAGGTGCCGTCGGAATAGCCCTTGATGATTCCCGTCTGATGGGCCAGCAGGGCATAACCCATTGCCCAAGGGGCGATCTCGGCCTGATCGGGATAGACCGGCTTGGCGGCGGCCGCCGACTGCGCCAGCTTCTCCCACCCAAGGGCGCGGAGAATCATCGCCGTCATCTCCGACCGCGAGATGTCGGCATCGGGATGGAAGGTCCGGTCGGGGTAGCCGTTGACGATGCCTAGTTCATAGGCCAGTTCGATGTAAGGCCGGTCAGGGTCACCCATGGTCACGTCGGCGAAGAACGATGGCTCGTTGGCCAAGGATTCGGCCTCGCCACCGTGGCCGAGGCCGAGGACCAACATCTTGGCCAGGTCGCCGCGGTTGACCGGGACCTCGGGCCCGAAGGCCGATCCGGCAAGGGCTTCCGCCACGCCCTTCGCGGCCAGCAGTTCGACCTCCCGTCGGGCCCAGTGCTCGGTGATGTCGACGAAAGTGGCGGCCGGCGCCGCCTTGGCGGTCTGGGTCGACGAGACGGAGGCCTGGGCCGACGCCGCCGGCGTGCCGGCCGTGGGCGACCCAATGAGGCCCACGACAAGAACAAGGGCCACCGCTCCCCGCGCCAGGAGTGCTCGGCGCCGATATCGTTCAGCCCTGCGGCGGCCAACTGAATCCATGAATCGTCTGCTCCTCCTGACCGAACCCGGGGCTCGGTGTTACCAATTGGACTCTCAAGAAGAAAAGATTCGTGGAGAGCCTCCCCGCACCTCCCTCGAACACGAGGTTTCCGGAATATGCCAATCGATCCGTGGGCGGTGGACTCCGTCGTAAACCTCCCGGACCTTTGCGAGGGGTCGTCATTCCGGGACACCGGGGCGTCATCCCGCCGGCCGAAGGAAGACCCCATATAAAATCTAATCGGGCCCGGAGGGGCCCGATTCGGGGGTGGCGGTGGGAAATCCGTCAGCTTTTTGCGCCAGGCTTATCTGGGAGTCACTTTGCCCTTTCCGGAGCCGCTCTTCCCGAAGCCGTCCTTGACCCCGCCCTTGGGGCCCTTGCCCGAGTCCTCTTCAGTCGACCCGGCCGGCCCTGGCTCACACGCGACCAGGTAGGTTGGAACCGCCGCGTCTCCCGCGATGGTCGGGGCGGGAGGCAGGAGCACTTCGGCCTCGGCCGCTTGAGCGGTGTCGATCGGGCTTACGTTCGCGGCCTGGTCCTTGTCGGGTTTAGACTCGGCGGCCGGGCCTTTGCCGCCCGCGTCGGGGCGCTCCCCGGCCGGCCCGGCCGGCCCGCCGCCGCTCACTGATAAGGTCTCGGGGGCCAGCATGACAACCAGTTGAGGCCGGCTATCGACGTTGACCACTTCGAAGGAGAGCGAGGCCGAATTGACGGCCGGCGACTTTCCCGGGGCCTCGCCCCGTTCTTTCTCGAGGGGCCGATCCTTATCCTGGTCCTTGTTCTTCTCCGGACCCGCTTCGCCCGCGGCGACCTTGACTAAGACCGGCGTGTCGACCGCGGAAACCAGCTCTTGGACGCTGCTCGGTCCGGTTGGCGGGGCGCTGGCCACGACGACCGGCTCGGGGCCGGATTGGGTTACGCTTCGGTCGCCTCGGACTCCGGCGACCAAGGTGGGGGTCGGCAGATCCGCCGGTGAGCCGCGATGAAACAGCTTCTCGAGCTGCTCAAAGTAGAGGAGCCAGCCGCCGCCGTGGTCTGATTCGCCGGTTCCCGATGCTCCTGCCCCCGAAGGTCCGGAGCCGAGAGGCTGCGACCCTGGGGCCGCTCCGGGCACGAGCGGCGGCGAGCCCACGGTACCCGGGCCGCCGGTGGCCGAGTCGTCCCCGGGGCCCAAGCCGGCAGCCGCCGTCCAGACCCCGGCGGACAGGACGAGGCTGATGACCACCAGGGCAGCCAAAGGCGGCCGCAACCGGCGGCGCGGGGTCCCCTTGGGGCTCTTGAGCTGTCGCCTTGTGATCGGGGCCACCGGTCTCACCTTCTCTCAGGCCTCGACAGGGTGTCGGCTGTCCGGGCGGAGCTTCATTCGGAAAAGCCTGCGTCCGTTGGCTTGCGGGAGTGTCTGAATTCACCGCTGATTCGGCGAATCCTCCCTCCGCTTTCCAGCAAATAGCGACGCGATGCGACTTCGCGGGGTCCGGCCTTCGGACAAACCACCACCCCTAGTGGTCGCTGACAGGCATGTCCACAACCGGGCGGAGTAGAAAAAAGGGGCCCGGGGGAAGGACTCCCGCCGGGCCTGGGCTTGGGGATCGGCTTGTGGACATGGTGTCCCTTGCCTCTCGCAGATGGCCTGTATCGCTGAGGCTACTGGATGGTGAAGCTCCCGGTCTGCTCCGGTAGGGCCTGGTTGTTGATCTTCCCCTTGAACTGGGCCTTGATGGCGTACTGACCCGCGGCCACGGCCTGACCGGCGCTGCTCAACTGGCCCCAGGTGGCCGCGTAGGTCACGGTCTGGCCGGCGGCCAGGGTCATCTCCGTGACTGTCTGGCCGAAGGCCTGGCCCAGCGACCACTGCCAGACGGCGGAATTGTTCAGGGTGACGATCAGGTCGTACTGCTGAGCCGTGGGGAAAATGATGGTGACCGGGGCGGTGTTGTTGTTCTTCACTGTGAAGGTAAAGTTCACGGCTTCCCCGAGGGGGAAGGCGGTCTTGTTGGTGGAGACGGTCAGCTGCATGTTGGCCAGGGCCGGGTCGGTCCGGGTGGCGACAATGGCGCTGACCTTGCCGTCGGTGCCGACCGTGACGGTGACCAAGTCATTGGCCTGGAGCTGGTCGAGGGTGGCGGTGGCGTCGTTGAGCTTGATCGAGGCGCCGGCGGCCACGGCGTAGGAGGTCACCGTGTTGTCGGCCTTTTTCACCGCGATCATCCCCGACCCGACCGAGTAGACGGAGCCGGTGACCGTGGTCGCCCGCAGGGCGGCCACCGCGGCGGCCTTGCCGTCGGTGTTGAGGGTCAGGGTGACGTCGTCGTTGACCTGAAGGTTGGCCAGGGCTGAGGCCGCCCCGTTGAGGGTCACCGTGGCGTTGGCCGCCAGTTCGTAGGTGGCCTGGGTGTTGTCGGCCTTCTTGATGGTGATGGAGAGGGTCCCGATGGTCGTGGCCGAAACCAGCTTCCCGCTGACCAGGCCACGGGTGGCGGCCACGGCGGTGGCCTTGCCGTCGGTGCCGAGGGTCAGGGTGACGTCGTCATTGAGTTGCAGGTTGGCCAGGGTTGAGGCGGCCCCGTTGAGGGTCACCGTGGCGTTGGCCGCCAGCTCGTAGGTGGCCTGGGTATTGTCGGCCTTCTTGACGGTGATGGAGAGGGTCCCGATGGTCGAAGCCGAGACCAGCTGGCCGGAGACGGTGTTGGCGGTCCGGGTGGCGACCACCGCGGTGGCCTTGCCGTCTGTTCCGATGGACAGGGTGAGGTCATCGTTGGCCTGCAGGTTGGCCAGGGTCGAGGCGGAGCCGTTGAGGGTCACCGTGGCGTTGGCCGCCAACTCATAGGTGACCTGGGTGTTGTCGGCCTTCTTGACGGTCACGGAGACGGTCCCGACCGTGGTCGCCGAGACCAGCTTGCCGGTCACCGTGGTGGTCGACCGGGAGGCGACGACGGCGGTAGCCTTCCCGTCGGCCCCGAGGGTGGCGGTGATCGAGTCGTTGGCCTGGAGGTTAGCCAGCGTCGAGACCGCGCCGTTGAGGGTCACCGTGGCGTTGTCGGCCAGGACCACGGTCACCTGGGTGTTGTCGGCCTTCTTGATGGTGATGGAGAGGGTGCCGGTGGTGACGGCGGAGACCAGGGCACCGGCGACGACGCTGCCGCGGGTGGCGGCGACGGCGGTCGCCTTGCCATCGGT
>DASXUT010000165.1 GCA_036504675.1 Bacillota bacterium
GAGACCTATCTACGTCAGAAGAACCCCGGTTGGCAAAAACTCATGAGCCAACGCTAAACCAGTCGCGGAAACGCTGAGGGTGACATTTTCTCAGTCCCGTTATGCGCTTATACAGGTGACATATTCACTGTCCATTGACACCGACTGAATCCCCCTGTGTAAATCCCCCTGATAGCCGGCAAATCCGGGTGAAGGGCCAGCCTTGCGTGGGTGTCCATAGCCTGGACAAATCGGCGCTTTTGCAGGCGCGGCCGCGGCTTGCGAGGCTTTTCGAGGCTGCCGGCCGGGGGCCGGGGCCCCAGGGACCTGTGCCCTTGAAGGAGTTGGGGGACTGACACGAAAAGTCTCTCGATACTGGATTTCCCAGCGACCCGGGGCGCCGATGGTCATTTCCCAAGCGCCACTGGGGTTACCACGGGGAGGGACATCTTTGGCCGACACTTTTGAGCTGGTGGAGGCGTCTGTTCTTCAAGCTCTTGAGGGCCCGCCCCAGTCCGGCGGGTCGCCGTCGGACGAAGGTGGGGAGTCACCGTCGATTTCGGCGCCCGATCGCGCCGGGACCGCCCTGCCCTGGGACGACATCAAGGAGCATCTTGATGAGGCCCTTACGGTCATCGGCCATCAGTTGCAGACTCCTCTATCCAACCTGCAGCTGTGCGCGGAGTGGCTGTCCGGCGGCAGTCCGGCTGATGAGCGATACCCCAAGGTAAGGGCCCTCTTGAACGACCAGGCCTGGTCGATCAGCAAGATGATCGACGACCTTCTCGACCTGGCCAGGCTGGCCACCAACGCGATCACCGTGAAACGTGAGACGGTCAATCTCGACGCGCTCCTCCGCGACCGGACCGACCAACTGGTCCGTCGGACGCCCGAGCGCTACATCACCTACCACGGCCTCCCATCCTGCTTCCTCAAGGGCGACTCGCTCCGGCTGAGCCAGGCCTTTGACAACCTCCTGTACGACGTGGTCAAGTACTCGCCCCCAGAGACAGCCATTGAGCTGACCGTCAAGCAAGCCGAGGGGGAACAGGTCCTGATCACCGTGGAGAACAGGGACTATGCCCTGACCAGCGAAGAGGTCGAGCACGTCTTTCAGCCGTTCTACCGCGCCCGGCATCGGCAGGATGGGCTTGGAATCGGCCCCTTCCTGGCGAAGAGCCTGATCGAGCTCCACCGGGGCCGGATCTGGGTCCGCAGCACCACGGCCCTGGGAACGAGATTCTTCATCGAGTTGCCGGGGGCCCAGTTCAAGCCGGTCGCCCCGGGCGACCCCGACCACGAGGGGGTCGCGGTCGACGGAGTGGTCAACCACGACTAGCCGGACGAGCGGCCAGGCGGCCCGTTTTACAGAGACTGGTCAGGTGAGGCGCTTCCCACAGGGAGGCGCCTTCGTCGTGCCGGTCAGTGGGGCTGGAGCCCGGGTTCAGTCTGGTTCCGTAGCGGGAAGGAAGCCCCGGCGGGTCGGCGAAGTCCTAGGGCCATGGAGAACATGAAGAACCTGATGCGACAGGCGGTAGCCTTCCGCGACGAACGGGACTGGAAGCAGTTCCACAACCCCAAGGATCTGGCCGTGTCCCTCTGCCTCGAAGCCGCCGAACTGCTCGAGAACTTCCAGTGGAAGACGAGTGACGAGGCGGTGGGAAAGAGGCGGGCGGAGATCGCCGATGAACTGGCCGATGTCTTCATCTACGGCCTCTTCCTCGCCGACGCGCTCGGGCTCGACCCCGGGGAGACGGTCCTGGCGAAACTGGCCAAGAACGCCCGCAAGTACCCGGTGGCGAAGGCCCGCGGGTCGAGCCGCAAGTATACCGAGCTGGACTGACCCGGGCCCGAAGGGGGCCGGTGACCGGGCCCGGGAACCATTCTCCGCGGCCCGCCGTCGAAAGACCGGTGGCCCGTACATTCAGACTGGTGACCACCGCGGAGGATGACGTCCTTGCGCAAAGCCCTGTTGATCTTGATGGCCACGGCCGTTCTGCTGACGTCCCTGCCGTTCGCGCTGGCCGGCTGCTCATCAAAGGCGGCCACCGTCAGGGCGGGCGGAGCCGACGATCTCTATCTAGCCCCACAGCCCGAGACCTTGCAGGACCCGCCCGGTCAAATCAGCGGCGGCTCCAAGGTGCGAGTTCTGGCGACCCAGGGCGTCTGGACCATGATCCAGCAGGGGGGCCTCAAGGGTTGGATCCCCACCTGGTACCTGTCGGATGACCCGACCCCGGTGAAGGAACTCCAGAGCGAGGGCCTCGTCCTGGCTGACGAGGCCTCGATCTACCTGTATCCGGACGGCCCCGCGGTCGGAGAACTGCCCGGGGGCAAGGTCCTGAAGCCGTTCAAGGAGTGGAACGATTGGGTCCAGGTGAGGATCACGGTCTACAGCGTACCCGGCGTCCAGACGGCCTGGATCATGAGGAAGATGCTGACCACCCCGAACCAGGTCGAACCGAAAGAGGGCTACCTTTATCAAGGAACCGAGGCCTTCCAGGGCGAGTTCGACCAGATCACAGGGACCAAGCCCGACGTCCTGACCCACCCCCTGCCCGTGTGGATCACCGAGCAGAAAGGCGGCTATCTGCGGGTTAGCGCGGCCGGCGGGTGGATCGCCTGGGTCAAGAAGGACTCCTTTAGGCTGACCCCGCCTAGTTGAGTCGCCTCGCGCGGTCCGAACGAAGGAGACCGACAGCCGCTTCATGGCTGCCGGTCTCTGGTTCTTGGCCGAGGGTCGCCGGGGGACGTCCCAGCGGGCCGTCTGGAGATCGAACTGGGCCGCTGCGACGACACCAAGGCGGGTTCATGGACCGGTCCCCAGGCCCTCGATCTTCCACCCCTGAGCGGTCCTGGTCAGGCCGACGAAACGCGTTTGCACTCCGGTGGGCGGGTTGAACTGGGGGTTCCTCCACTTAATGTGGACCTCGGCCCGCACGTTGACCTCGTCCCCGGGCGGCAGGTTCACCGAGGTCACCAGGTGCCCCTGGGCCGGGTCGAAGAAGTAGTACTGCCAGGAGATGAGGTCCCCGGCGAGGATGTTTGAGACGTACCCGTTGTTGGCTCCGAAACCGGGGTTGTACAGGACTCCCGGGGAGAGGTTCATGGTCAGACTGTCGAGCATCACCCGCGGACTCAGGCAGGCGTTGGCCCGGACCTGGTCGCCGTCGTTGATGGCTTTGAAGAAGGCCCGGATGACCTCGATCGGGTCGAGCTTGGCGAGGTCGGGGTTGGGGCCCGGGTCGGCGAAGAACCCCTCCCGCTCAGCCCACTTCGGAAAGGTCAGGCCGGTGATGTCCGCGAATTGGCGGAGCTTCACGGACTGGTTGGCGGTTACGGCGTTGAAGAGGACCCAGGCCCCGCCGACCTTCCCTTGGTCGACCAGCAGGACGACGTTGGAAGGGTAGCGAAACTGGCGCTGGTCGCCCTCTCCGGGGAGACCACCGGCGATCGGGTAGATCCAGGCTTCGACGGTTTTGCCCTTGAGCCCCGTCAGGTCGAGGCCGACGTCTTTTGAGAGCTCGTTGGCGACGCCCCAGTAGAGCCCTTCGGGGTAAGCCCCGAGGGTGACCCTCCAGTCGGCCGGCACGGTCACCTGGAAGTGGGCCGGCTCGCCTTCCACGACGAGGCCATGTTGCCTCAGAAAGGCCTCGGCGGCGCGGGCTTTGGGACGCCGGGCGCAACCCGCGGAACCGACCCCGAGGCCCACCGCGAGTCCGGCCACCAGGGCGAGCCCTACGGCCAGGGCGGTGAGACGCCGTACGGCCGACGTCCACGTCCGCGTCCACGTCCGCGTCCGCGTCCGCGTCCGCGAATCTGTCCTACCAGGCATCGCCGACCTCCATCAGCCGAACTTCAGGCGCTTCTTCATCTTTCCTCAGCCGGTCGCGCTCCTTTCGGCCTCTGGGAGGGTTTTGGGGCTGGGCTCGCGTATTCCTCACCGGATTCGACGGCGGGCCGGGTCCTCCTTCAATGGTGAAAGCCGGCCGACATTCCTTGATTTCGTCGGCGGGTGAATAATTATGCAATCTTTTTTTCGCGGAAGGAGGATTCCGGCCGCGGATATTGAAAAGTATTTGACTTCAAAGGCATATCTGGGCAGCTAACTCCAGTAGGATGCCCTGCGGTTGCAGCACGGGGTGTCTTTCTTTATAAGCCGCTGGATATGCGCCGGCTCAACCTAGCGAGGAGTGAACCAGCATGGGCAAACAGATCTCGATCGTTGACACCACCCTGCGCGATGGTGAACAGACCGCGGGCGTGGTCTTCGCCAACCGGGAGAAGCTTCGCATCGCCAGGATGCTGGACGAAATCGGCGTTCACCAGATCGAGGCGGGCATCCCCGTGATGGGCGGGGACGAGAAGAAGGTCATCAAGGACATCGTCGACGCCGGCCTGCGGGCCAGCATCATGGGATGGAACCGGGCCGTCATTTCGGACCTCCAGCACTCCGTCGACTGTGGGGTCGACGCGGTCGCCATCTCCATCTCAACCTCCGACATTCACATCATTCACAAGCTCCGGAGCACCAGGGAGCGGGTCCTCCACGACATGGTCAAAGCCGCCGAGTTCGCCAAAGCGCACAACCTTTACGTCTCCGTCAACGCCGAAGACGCCTCGCGGACCGACATGGACTTCCTCATCCGCTTCGCCACCGAGGCTCGGAACGCCGGCGCGGACCGCTTGCGCTACTGCGACACGGTCGGGACGATGGAGCCGTTCGGCACCTATGACCGCATCCGGACCCTGATCGAGGCGGTCGGGATCGACATCGAGATGCACATGCACAACGACTTCGGGATGGCTACCGCCAACACGTTCGCTGGGGTCAAGGCCGGCGCCACCCATGCCGGGGTGACGGTGATCGGTCTCGGCGAGCGGGCCGGCAACGCGGCCTTGGAAGAAGTGATCATGGCCCTGAAGCACCTGATGGACACCGACCTCGAGTTCAAGACGGAACGGTTCCGCGAAGTGGCCGAATACGTGTCCCAGGCGGCCGGACGACCGCTCCATGTCTCGAAGGCCATCGTCGGCAGCAACATGTTCGCTCATGAATCCGGCATCCACACCGACGGAACCTTGAAGAACCCTTTGACCTACGAGGTCTTCCGCCCTGAAGAAGTGGGGCTCGAACGGCAGATCGTCATCGGCAAGCATTCCGGAACGGCTTCGATCAAGGCCAAGTTCGTCGAATACGGGATTGTCCTGCCCGACCCGGACGCCGAGGAAATCCTCAAGCGGGTCAGGTCGGCCGCCATCGAACTGAAGCGTTCCCTGTTTGACAAAGAGCTCGTCTACATCTATGAGGAGTACGTGGGAAGAAAGCAGATCGCCAAGTAGTCGGGGCCCTGGGCCCGGGGAGATGAGAACCAGACATGGGTCAGACCATCGCCGAAAAGATCTTTTCCAGTCACGTCGGCAGGAGCGTCCGCGCGGGGGAGATCGTCGTCGCCGACGTGGACGTCGCCCTGGTCCAGGACGGCACGGGACCCCTCACCGTCCGGCAGATGGCGGCCATGGGCTTCACCCGGCCGCGGCGACCCGATAAGACCCTGATCTTCCTCGACCACGCCCTCCCGAGCCCGCGGCGGGAGCTGGCCACCGACCACGTCTTTCTCCGCGAGTTCGCCCGTTCCAGTGGGGCCGTCATCCGGGAGCATGGTTACGGCATCTGCCACCAGGTCGTCGCGGAGGACTGGGCCGAGCCGGGCCAGATCGTCGTCGGCGCCGATTCGCACACCTGCATGGCCGGCGCCCTCGGGGCTTTCGGCACGGGCCTGGGCTCGACCGACGTCGCGGTGGCGATGGCCCTGGGTGACAATTGGTTCCGGGTGCCGGAGACGTTCAGGATCACCCTCCGCGGCCGTTTCCCAAAAGGAGTCGGGCCCAAGGACCTGATGCTCTTCATCATCGGACAGGTTGGGGCCGACGGAGCCACGTACAAAGCGCTGGAGTTCGGCGGGGAGGGGCTCCGCGACATCCCCATGCCGGGACGACTGACCCTGGCCAACATGGCCGTCGAATCAGGGGCCAAGGCCGGGCTGTTCCCCTCGGACGAGGTCACCAGGGAGTTCATGGAGGGGCATGGCCGCGGGAGCGCTTGGCGTCCGCTGGCCGCGGACGCCGATGCTTCGTACGAGCGGATCGTGACCATCGACCTCGGGGAGATCGAACCGACGGTCGCCTGTCCCCACCGGGTCGATAATGTCGCCACCATCGGTAAGGTCAAGGGAACCGCCGTACAGCAAGTGTTCATCGGTTCGTGCACCAACGGCCGGGTGGAGGATCTGGCCGAGGCCCTGGCCATTCTCGAGGGTCGGCCGCTCAATCCGAAGACCCGCCTCTTCGTCCAGCCGGCCTCGCGCCGCGTCTGGCTCGCCGCCGATTCCCTCGGCTATTTGGCCCGCTTCGTCCGCGCCGGGGCGGTGGTCCTGCCGCCGGGTTGCGGGCCCTGCGCCGGAATCCACCTGGGCATCCTCGGCGACGGGGAGGTCTGCGTGTCGACCACCAACCGCAACTTCGAAGGCCGCATGGGAAACCCGCAGTCCCAAGTGTATCTTGCCTCGCCGGCCGTGGCCGCGGCGACGGCCGTGGCGGGCGCCATCGCCGACCCACGGGAGGTTCTCCAGTGAAGCTGCAGGGAAGGGCGCACCTTTTCGGAGACGACATCTCGACCGACCACATCGCCCCCGGCCGGTACTACCATCTCCGTTCGAACCTGCCGGAGTTCGCCAAGCACGTCTTGGAGGACGCCGACCCGGCCTTCCCCTCGCGGGTGAGAGCCGGTGATTTCGTCGTCGCCGGCTCCAACTTCGGACTCGGTTCCAGCCGGGAGCACGCCCCGACCATCATGAAGCTGGCCGGAGTCTCAGCCGTGCTGGCCAAGTCCTTCGCCCGGATCTTCTTCCGCAACGCCATCAACATCGGGATGCCCGCCCTGGTCTGCGACACCGAAGGCATCTCCGCCGGCGATGAACTCGTACTGGACCTGGCCGCGGGACGGGTCCGCAACCTGACCCGGGGGACCGAGATCGAGGTCGTCCCCTTGCCGGCCGTGATGCTCCGCCTGCTCGAGGACGGCGGCCTGGTCGAGCACGTCAAGAAGCATGGCCGCCTGGCGGTGGGAGGGGACGAGTGAATGGCTGAGCGCGCCGACGGACTGGTTGGCGAGGCCGGTCGACCGGAGTGGGGTCAGCCGGTCGGGCTCGACGGCGGTCGCCTTCTCGTCCCCGACCACCCGTTGGTCGGGTTCATCGAAGGCGATGGCATCGGGCCCGAGATCTGGCGGGCCACGAAGGATGTGACGGACGCCGCCGTGGCCGCGGCCTACGGGGGACGTCGGGCGATCGCCTGGTGGGAACTGGCCGCCGGAGAGAAGGCTCACCGCAGCCAGGGCGATTATCTGCCGGCCTCGACGGTCGAGGCCCTGCGGATGTGCCGGGTCGGCATCAAGGGCCCCCTGACCACCCCGGTCGGAGGGGGGTTCCGCAGCGTCAACGTGGCTTTGCGGCAGATCCTCGACCTTTACGCCTGCATCCGTCCGGTCCGCTGGTTCCCGGGGCTCCCTTCACCCCTCAAGGATCCGGAGAAGGTGGACATGGTCATCTTCCGCGAGAATACAGAGGATGTCTATGCCGGAATCGAGTGGGCGATGGGCTCCCCGGAAGCCAAGAAGCTCATCGGCTACCTCGAGGACGAGTTCGGGGTGAGGGTCCGGGCCGACTCGGGGATCGGGATCAAGCCCATCAGCCGGACCGGGTCGGAGCGGATCATCCGCCGCGCCCTGAGCTTCGCCCTGGAGTCCGGGAGAAGCAGCGTGACCATGATGCACAAGGGCAATATCCAGAAGTACACCGAGGGCGCCTTTCGCAAATGGGGTTATGAGCTGGCGGAACGGGAGTTCGCCGGGCGTTTCGCGCGGGAGGCGGCAGCGGCGGTTTCGGCCGGGGCCGAGGCCGTCCCGGCGCCCGTCGGGGGCAACGGCAACAGCGGCGGCGACGCCACTCTCGATTCGGCTGCCCGCCGGCCGGTCGTCTTCAGGGACCGCATCGCCGACAACATGTTCCAGCAGATCCTGTTGAGACCGGCCGACTATGACATCATCGTCGCCCCCAACCTGAACGGGGACTATATCAGCGACGCCGCGGCCGCCTTGGTCGGCGGTCTCGGTGTGGCCCCGGGGGGCAATCTGTCCGATGAGGTTGCCGTGTTCGAAGCGACCCATGGATCGGCGCCCGACTTCGCCGGCCGCGACCTCGCCAACCCAAGCTCGCTGATCCTCTCCGCCGCCATGCTCCTGGACCACCTCGGCTGGCCGGAGGCGGCCCGGTTGGTCGAGGCCGGGGTCGAGGTCGCCGTCGGCAAGGGGATCGTCACCGCCGACCTGGCCTTTCAGCTGGGCGTGCCGGCCGTTGGGACGAAGGCCTTCGGCGAAGCCGTGATCCGCGAAGTCCAGGTCGCGCGGTGAAGGGGCGACCGAGGAGGTCAGCCCTGGCGCTTTTCTGGTTGGCCAACGGCGACTTGCGGTCTCGCTCGCTCAGGCCAGACTCGAGGCCCACAGGACGATCGCCTGTCCCTGCTCGATCCCGCCCAATGTGCGGAGGAACGGCCCGATCTCGCTCTTGGCCGCGGGTCGGCCGTCCCAGGTCTCAATTAGGAGCTTGAGCCGCCGACCGCGGACCGGCCCGCGCCCGCGAATGAGGGCCTGGGCCAGATGTTGCAGGGCATCCGTCCAGAGGGCCGGATCAATCCCGGGGCGCAGCGGGGTGAGACGCCGGCCGTGACCTTCGACGGCCAGTACCGCACGGCCGCCGGCGAAGAGGACGTAGTTGCCCGCCGCCCGGGGGACGGGGTTGGCCGGCGGGGCGATGGCCGGGTCGTAGGCGGAAAGGAGAAGGAACGGCGGGGAAGGGGGAACGACGGCTTCCTCCTTCAGTTCGCGCAGCCCCTCGACGGCCTCCGGCGCGGCGAACTGCGGGCCGGAGAGGCCAGAGACGAAATAGCCCTGGCGGACTCGACCGAGGACTTCCTCCCGTTTGAGCACTGACAGCACCTCGGACCACGGGTGGGGGTCGCCCTCGGCGGCCAGGATCTCCCGGGTCACGACACCGTGGCGGTCGAGGAGGGCAGCCGCCCAGAAGGCGGCGGCCTCCTGACCGGGCCCGGTCTCCGGCAACGCCCACCAGCGCCCGGTGGTCCCGGCCGGCCCGGCCGCGGAGACGCCCCCGGCGCCCCTGGCCAGACGACGGATGATGCTTGGGTCGATTACCCGCTCGTCCCCGCCCCGGCGGCTTTTCCGCCCGGCCAGGGCCAGCAGGCGGACGGGGGCGAAGGTGTCGTTGGCCACCCGGCCGGCCAGGGTCAGGCGCAGCAAGGCCTCGGTGGTCTCGGCCGGGCTCAGGGCGGCGGCCGCCGCGACGGCCCCGGTGAAAGAGGCCCCACGGCCGCCCAGGGCCGCCAGAATGGCTTGATCGGCGGGGCGCTCGGCCGCGGGAGCCTGGCCGGACGCCCCGTCCGGCTCGCCGGGCACCCGGCCGGGCACCGCCCCCGACGGGAAGAAGGCCAGCCGGCCCCCGGGGCGGGCGACCCAGACGAACTCGCCCGAAGCCAAGAGGCCGTCGAGCCCGGCCGGCTGGTAGCCGGGCAGGCGGGCGGGGAGCACGTCACGCTCCCAGGCTTCCAGCGGCAAGGCCAGGCCGCGCAACTTGGCCAGGGCGGACCGCAGGTCCGAGGGCGGGCCGTCCAGCTCTTGCCGGCGCAGCAGATACCGCTGGTAGGTCTCGAGGGTCACGGGCTCCATCTGGTGCCTCAGCAGGCCGAGCGTCCGGCGGTGCAGCTGCTGGAGGACGTCGGAGTCGCACCATTCCCGTCCCTCCACGCCCGGGGTGAACTCCCCGGCGACGACCTCGCCCTCGGCCTGAAGGACGGTCAGGACTCCCAGGACCCAGGAACGGTCGAACCCGTAGCGCTCGGCCAGGGCCACCGCCTGGAAAGGTCCGTTGGTCCTGACGAACCGTCGGACCAGGGCCTCCCTGGCCGACAGGGAACCCAGCCCGGCCTCGTGGTAGAGATCGAAGTCCTCGGTGACCACCCAGCGGGGCTCTCCCGAGGCCCCGGCTCCAAGCGCCGGCGCGACCCTGACCCGTCCGGACCGTGCGAGCTCGGCCAGCATCTGCGCGGCCCGCGCCCCTGGCTCGGTCCGCTCGGCGAGCTCACCCGGGGTCAGGTCGCCCACCCTCCGCAGCAGGTCGTGAATCTCGTCGGCCGACCGGGCCCGGCGCCCCTCGGCCTGGTGCTGCAACCAGGCCACGGTATCCTCGATGGCCCGCGGTTCGAGGAGCTCCCGGAGGCCGCGCGAATCGAGGACCTCCCGCAGGAGGTCGCGATTGACGGCCAGCATCTGACTGCGCCGCTCGGCCCTGGGGGTGTCGTCACCGTACATGTTCGCCCCGATGAACTTGAACAGCAGGTTGGCCGCGAAGGGGGAGGGGACCGCGGCCTCGCGGCGTTCGACCTCGATCTCCCCGCTCTCTATGGCGGTGAGGACCTCGACCAGCCCGTCCACCTCGAGCAGGTCGTCCAGGGCCTCGCGGTAGGCCTCGACGGTCACCGGGTAGTCGCCGAGCCGCCTGGCCGCCTGGAGCAGGTCGGCTGCGCGAAGGCGCTGGAGCCAGAGGGGCGTTCGCTCGCGGCCACCCGCCCTGGGCAGGACCAGCGCCCGAGCCGCCGCCCGCCGGAAGCAGGCCCCGAAGAGGGGCGAGCCGGCCAGGTCCTGCAGGATGAGTTCCTGGGCGTTGGCCGCGGTCACCCCGTCCAGGGGGAAACCGGGCGGGAAGTCGCGTCCCGATTCGGGCAGGCGGAAGAGCATCCCATCGTCGGCCCAGACGCCGTCGATGACCAGGCCGAACTTGGTCCGGACTCGGCGAAGGATGGCCATGCTCCAGGCGGCGTGGACCGGGCCGCCGAAGGGTGAGTGAACGATGTAACGCGGGTCGCCCAGCTCATCCTGGAAACGCTCGACGATGATCCGCCGGTCGGAGGGCAGCCCGGCCAGCGCCCGTTGGTCACGGAGGTAGGTCTCGAGGTTGGCGGCGGCCCGTGGGTCGCAGGCCGCCTCGCCGGCCAGCCAATCGCGGAGGCTGGAGGCCGTGTCCCCCAGGCGGGCTTCGGCCTGACGGATGAACTCCCCGACCTTGCGGCCAAGGTCGTAGGGCCGGCCCAGCCCCTCACCCTTCCAGAAGGGGATCTTCGCCTCCCGCCCCGGAGCCTCGCTGACGAAGACCCGATCGCGCTGGATGGCTTCGATCCGCCAGGGGGAGCTGCCCAGCCAGAAGACGTCGCCCAGCCGCGACTCGTAGACCATCTCCTCGTCGAGCTCGCCGAGTTTGACCCGGGTGCCCTGGAGGTAGACGGGATAGAGGCCGCGGTCGGGGATGGCCCCACCGCCGCGGATGGCCAGCAGCCGGCCACCTTCGCGGCCACGGACCACCCCGTTGTCCTTGTCCCACGTGATCCGGGGCTTCATCGCCGCCAGTTCCTCGACCGGATACCGCCCGGAGAGCATCTCCAGGACCGCGTCGAACTGAGGGCGAGCCAAGTCTCGGTAGGGATAGGCTGAGCGAATCAGGCGATAAAGGTCATCGGGCCGCCAGTCCTCGACGGCGGCCATCGCCACGACCTGCTGGGCCAGGACGTCCAGGCAGTTCCGGGGGACGCGGGTCTCTTCGACCTCGCCGCGGAGCATGCCGCGGGCAACGGCGGCCGCCTCGAGCAGGTCCGACCGCTGCTTGGCGACGATTCGCCCCTTGGCCGAGGCCCCGACCAGGTGGCCGGCCCGACCGACCCGCTGCAGGCCGCGGGCGACGCTCTTCGACGACTCTACCTGGATGACTAGGTCGATGAAACCGATGTCGATGCCGAGCTCCAGCGATGACGTGGCGACCAGGCAGGGTAGGCGCCCTTCCTTCAGGTCGCGCTCGACGGCCTCGCGGGCGGCCCGGGACATCGAGCCATGGTGAGTGCGGGCGATCTCCGCCGCCGCCAACTCGTTGAGCTTGAGGGTCAGGCGTTCGGCCAACCGCCGGTTGTTGACGAAGATGAGGGTCGAGCGATGGGCCTTGATCCATTCGTAAAGGCGGGAATGGATCGTCGGCCAAATCGAGCCCTCAGGGAGGATCCTCAGGTCGTCCACGGTCACCGTGACCTGGAGGTCGAGGCCCTTGCGAATCCCGGCGTCGATCATCCGCACCGGCCTGGCCTCCCCCGTCGAGGGGTCCTGGCCTCCAAGGAAGCGGGCGATCTCCTCCAGCGGGCGTTGGGTCGCCGACAGACCGATCCTGACGGGCCGGCGGGCCAGCGCCTCCACCCGTTCGAGGGACAGGGCCAGGTGCACGCCGCGCTTGGTCCCGGCGACGGCATGGATCTCGTCGACGATGACCCAGCGGACGGTCGACAGCATGTGGCGGGCCTGACTCGAGGTCAGGATGAGGTAGAGTGACTCGGGCGTGGTGATGAGGACCTGCGGCGGGCGGCGGAGCATGGCCCGGCGGGCTTCGGCCGTCGTGTCTCCGGTCCGGACGGCCGTCCGAAGCTCGGGCAGGGAGTGTCCGAGCCGCCTGGCCGCCCCCGCGATGCCCTCCAGCGGCGCCTCGAGGTTGCGATGGATGTCGTTGTTGAGGGCTTTCAGCGGGGAGACGTAGAGGACCCGGACGCCGCCTATGTCCCGGCCGGCCTCCCCATCGACATAGAGCTGATTCAAGCAGGCCAGGAAGGCGGCCAGGGTCTTGCCGGACCCGGTTGGAGCGAGGATCAGCGTGCTGTCGCCGGCGGCGATCGACGGCCAGCCCAGGGTCTGAGCCGGCGTCGGGCGCCCCAGGGCCTCCTCGAACCAGGCCCGCACGGCCGGGTGGAAAAGCCCGAGGGCCTGATCATCGCCGGCCCGCGGGGGGCCGGGCTGGGTTGGGTCGTTGCCTCTGGTCATGGCGG
The DNA here is from genome assembly GCA_036504675.1 of Bacillota bacterium. NCBI lineage: Bacteria > Bacillati > Bacillota > Bacillota bacterium. The sequence goes on from DASXUT010000165.1 coordinate 12,967, forward strand.
GTGAGTGGGGGCCTCCGTTTACTGTCCGCGTTGGGCCAGGAACAGGGCCAGGTCACGCTCAATCGTGTCGCGGTGGAACTTCTCGTGGTACATGAAGCGACGGAAGAGCTTGCGGGCCGTCCAGACTTGACGGTTCGGTCGGCGCACGGCGGCCATGTCCTCTTGGCTCAACCCGGCGAGGTGGTCGAGGGCCTGCCGGCGATGGCGTTCAAGGCGTCCCCAAAGGTCGGCGGCCCGCGGCGTGGCCGGCAGGCCGGGCCAGAAGCAGCTCAGATACCAACGGTCGCAGGCGTAGACATGACGGAGTTGCTCGCCGATGCTCATCCGTCGGGGGAGCGAGCGATAACCGTAGGCCTCGGGCGGAAGGCGGTCCCTCAGGGTCAGGAGGGCCTCCCTCAGATGACCGAGGATGGCCAGGAGGCCGGGGAGTTCCTTCGGCCTGACGGGCTCGAGGTCGCGCTCGAAGGTGGCCCACGTGTTCCCGTCGTCGGCCCGGCCGCGCCGAGAGAAGGTCTCGGCGACGACCAATTCCGGGGCCTCGTCCGGCGCCCACACTTCGGTCAGCAGCCCCAACTCGCCGCATTCGGCCAGGAAGCTTCGAAGTTTCCTGGCCTCAGCTGGCCCCGAGGCCAGGGCCTCGTCGAGGCTTTCCCCCCTGGCCAGGAGGCCCGGAGGGTCGAACGTGAAGAGGAGGCAACCACGGGTGGCGACCTCGGCGTAGACCTTCAGCGCGGGGCGGCGGGACACGGTGGCCGTCATGCTGTTGCGCGCCTCCCTGCTTCCGGATACCGAACATACATTCGCCGGGGCTTGGCGGATTCCTGCCCCGGACCGACGGACAAGTCGGTGATCCGCCGAATAGGCCGGCCGCGCGCCCGGCAGGCTATGGGTGAACCAACCAAGTCCCCCGGGAGGTCGTGACGATGCTGGCGGCGGAAGTCTCGCTCTATCCACAGAAGTCCAAGGAGTGCGCCGAGGTCATCAAGCGGTCGGTGGAAGTCCTCGGCGAGCAGGGCCTGCGGTATGAGGTCGGCCCGGTGAGCACCTTTGTCGAGGGTGATTCCGACCGGGTCTGGTCCGGACTGCGCTCGGTGTTCGAGGCCGCCGGACGGCAGGGCTGCGAGGTCAACATGGTTGTCCAGATGCGGGAGACCTGAGGCGCGGACCGCCGAACGCAAGGTCGCGACGAACAGCCCCCGGGCCTCGGCCCAGGGGCATCGCTTTCATGGGGCTGATCGCTTACGGGCGGAGCGGGCGGACGACGGCTTGTTGCCGGAGCTCTTCCGGCCGTTGGAGGCGGCCTTGCCTCCGGGGGCCCTGGTCCGGGCGGCGGTTCCGGCGCGAAGACCCGCCACGACGCGATTCCCCGGTTTGGCCTTCCTGGCCGGCCTGGCCTTGCCTCCGGGCCAGCCCTTGAACTCACGGTCGAGAATGCTCATCATGTAGTAGTCACGGTGGCGACCATCGCGGTAGGTATGGTCCCGCATGACCCCCTCGTGCTTGAACCCGATGCTCCCGTAGCAGCGGACGGCCTTGGTGTTGCCGGCGTCCACCTCGAGCCAGATCTTGTGCAGCCGTAGATCGCCGAAGGCGAAGCGGAGAAGGGTGTTGACGGCCTCCGACCCGTACCCGCGGCCGCGATGGCTGGCCGGGCCGATGCCCACTCCCATTCCCGCATGCCCGTCCTTGTATGAGATCCGTTGCAGGCCGATGGTCCCGATGAGCTTGTGGTCCTCGGTCTGGATGCCGAAGGTGTAGCTGGTCCCGTCGGCCTCGGCGGCGACCTGGCTCCCGATCCACTCCTGCTCGGCCTGGAGGGAATACGGGAAGCTGATGTCCCGCAGGTAGCGGCAGAACTCGGGGTCGTTGATCCAGGTCTGGGCGATGGCCGCATCCCCCGGTTCCAGGGCGCGCAGGGTCACTCTCTCTCCGACGAGGTTGGGCACGTGGTCCTCCTCCCACCTGAGTGAGTCCGTCGGGGCGGTCGAATGGGGCGAAGCGGGCGGGACGAGTGGGCGGGCAGCCCTTTACAGGATGCCCCAGAACGGCCAGCCCTAGCCAATGGCCAGCTAGACGCGGTGGCGCTCCTTCAATTGCAGCTTGAACCGGGGATCATAGCGGGGTGAGCAACGCCCGCAAGACCATTGACCGGCTCGTCTCTTGACGAAGCGGCGACCGCAGGACGGGCATTCATAGACGTAGCGCCACTGGCTGCGCCGCTTGGGGGCGAAGGGCCGGCAGTAGGTGAAGTCTCGCAGCCCTTCCGGGGGGACGCCGCACCTCTTGGCCTGGGCCTTGAAGGCCGCGCCGTGGCCGGGAGCGACGAGGTGGATCATCTCGTGAAGGAGGAGTTGGGCCAGCCTCTCGGGAAATTGCTGCAGGTATAACTGGGAGAGGCGGATGACCCCCCGCCGGTAGTAGCACTTGCCGGCCGTGGCTGTCATCCTCGAGGATAGTTCAAGGCGGGCCTTCAGGCGGCCGTCAAAGTATCGTTCGTTGAGGGAGTCAAAGGCTCTGCGGACGGTGGCCAGGTCCATTCGGCGGAGTGCCCCCCGGAGTGGAATGCGAAGATAAACGGCGACTGTCAATAATAATCTACATTGCGGTCGGTACGGTGAGCCCGGCATCGGGCATGAGGACCATCGCCAGCCGATCCGTGCCGAGCCGCTCGAGGGCCGCGGCGACGGCCTTCTCGGGGCTCGCCGCGGGTTCGAAGAGCAACTCCCGGGCCAAGCTCTCGGGCAGGGAAGAGTATAGGATGAAGTGGGCTCGCCGCATCAGCCGGGTGACCGCGTAAGCCTTGTGGCCACCGAGTTCGAAGTGCTCCCGGATGGCCGCCTCGATCCGTTCCGGCGACCGGTAGTTCGTCATCCAACGGTGGTACGTGTCGTTGCCGTGGCCCTCGGGACATTCAGCCAGGAGGATGACCACCCCGCCGGGGCGGGCCGCCAGGACGGCGTTGTCCATCGTCTTTTGCAGCTGGTAGACGTTGATATCCTTGGGGTGACCGCCGGCGCTGGCGACCACCAGGTCGGCCTGTCTCGCGAGGGGCACCCCGTAAACCTCCCGCACCAGCCGGCAGCCCGCCTCGTGGGCGGCCACCAGGTCGCCGGCGAAGACCCCCAGGAAGCGGCGGGCTTCGTCGAGGACCACGTTGACGAGGAAGTCCGGGGAACCCAGACGGGCCGCCTCCAGGAGGTCCTCGTGGACGGGGTTCCCGGCCAGCCGGCCGATCTCCGCCCCGGGCTCGAGCATCAGCCGGTGGTTGAACTGGATCGTCTGGTAGCCGGCGACCCCGGGGACCATCGCCTTGCGGCCCCCGCCGAAGCCGGCGAAGAAATGGTAGACGATGCCGCCGGTGAGGATGACCCGGTCGGCCTCGAGGACCCGCCGGTTGAGGTAGACCTCGTTGCCGCGGCTGGTCCGGCCGGCGTAGGCCAACCCGGCTTGATCCGTGGCGTCATGGTTGAACAGCCGGATCCGCCCGGCCGCCTTGCCGGCGATGGCCTTCACCTCGGCCTCGGTCAGGGCCCGGTGGGAGCCGGTGGCAAAGACCCCGAAGATATCCTGGTCCCGTACCCCGGCGCGGTTCAGCTCATCGAGGAGGACGGGCAGGAAGGTATCCGTGTTGGCCAGCCTGGTCGGATCGTTCAGGAGGACGCAGACGGAATCCCCGGGCCGAATGACCTCGGCCAGCGGCGGCGAAGCGATCGGCCGGCGCAGGGCGTCACGAATGGCCGCGGCCGGGTCGGTCAGGGGCGGCCGACCCCTCAGGCTGAGGGTGGCCAGGACCTCCCCGTCCGGGAGGGGGACTTCGATGGTGCCCTTGCCATACTTGAAGCAGACTCTCCTGGCCACCGGCCGGACCTCCTCACTACCCGACTTCTTGGTTCTTCTACTCTCCGAGGTGAACCCCTTGCTCGATCGACCCTGTTTGGTAAGAACCTTTGCCGGTAGCCCCTACGAACTCGGCCGGTTCGAGGCGGACCTGCTGCTCAGCCGGGATAGTCAGCGCAGCCGCTCCCTGCGGGAGGCCTGGCGGAAACTGACGGCGGCACCGGCCGGCCGGGAGCCGACCGCCCGGGCGCGCCTGGCCGAGGGTGAGGACGTCCTCGGCCTCGAGCCCGGCGTGGTGGCTTCGCTCTGGGCCCGCCGGACACGCCTCCCCGAGCAGGCCGGTTGCACCGTGTTTGCCGTCGCCCGCCGGAACGGCGGACGGGGCGTCCCCCGCCGCCTACTGCGAGGAGCTGGCGGTGGTGGTCTAGAGGCGGGTCCTGGGCGGCCGCGGCTTCAGGTCGGGGATGCCCTTCAGCCGCCAGTCGGGGATGAAGGCCTGGTCGGCCGAGGAGAGCTCCTGGGCGTAACCGTCCTCCAGCCCGGCGGCGAAGTAGTCCTCGAGGACCTGCGCGTACTCGCGGCGGGTCAGGCGACGGTTGATCTCCGGGTACTCGGCGGCCCGGTGGTACGGCGTATACTGGCTCATCAGGCTGACCTTGACGCCGGCCGGGGCGTGGTCGTGGATCCAGGCGAGGACCCGCTTGGTCGCCCCGAGGTGGCCCGGGATGACCAGGTGGCGGATGATCACACCCTGACGGGCCATCCCGGCTTCATCCAAGGTGAGCGGGCCGACCTGGCGAATCATCTCTTCGATGGCGGCCGTGGCGGCGGCGAAGTAGCCCGGCGCGGCCGAATACCGGCGGGCCATCGCCTCACCCTCCTCGTCGCCCGGGTACTTCAGGTCCGGGAGATAGATCTGGACAAGCCCCTCGAGACGGCGCAGGGCGCCGACGTTCTCATAGGCGTTGGTGTTGTAGACCACCGGGACGGCCAGTCCGTGCGCCCCGGCCTCGGTCAGGGCCTCGACGATGGCCGGAATGTATGGCGTCGGGGAGACCAGGTTGACGTTGTGGGCCCCCCGTGACTGCAGGTCGAGCATGGCCTGGGCCAGTTCGCTCCGGCCGTGGACCCGGCCGTAATGGCCCTGGCTGATCTCGGCGTTCTGGCAGAAAACGCACCTGAGGTTGCACTCGGAGAAGAAGATCGTCCCCGACCCACCAGAGCCCGAGAGGCACGGCTCCTCCCAGTGATGAAGGGACACCTGGGCGACCTTGGCTTCCAGCGGGGCCCGGCAGTAGCCAGGCTCGCCGGCGGCCCGGTCGACCCGGCAGAGGCGCGGGCAGAGGTCGCAGAGCGTGCCCTTTCCCTGGGACGCCTTGGCGGCAGCAGTCAGCAAGTCCACCCCCCATCTGCCTTTCAATCTACTATCCGGCGGGCGCCGCCGTCAATGGCCGGCGCCGCGGTCCGGAAGGAATGGGCGTGACCACTTGGAACGTGAGGATCAGCCGGCGGACGGCCGCTTCGAGCCCTTCGAGGGCCACCGGCCCAGCGTGGAAAGCCCGTCTTACGTGGCCCCCACGGCGCGCCTCATCGGCCGGGTCAGGGCCGGCCAACACACCAGCGTCTGGCCGGGGGTCGTCCTCCGAGGCGACCACGAGTCGATCACCATCGGCCGGGGGACCAACATCCAGGACAACACGGTCGTCCACCCGGACCCCGGAGAGCCGGTGCGCATCGGCGACCACGTCACCATCGGCCACGGCGCCGTCATCCACGCCTGCACCATCGGCCACGATGTGCTCATCGGGATCGGTGCGGTGATCCTGAACCGGGCGGTGATCGGGGACGGCTCGGTGGTCGGAGCCGGGGCCGTCGTCGCCG